>CBDUKY010000088.1:0-9472 GCA_965367925.1 uncultured Pseudomonadales bacterium
ATTGTGCCTGGCAGTGCCAACCAAGAGTTTGAATCCCTGGTCCGTTTGCATGGGTTAACCTATAGCCATCCAGGTAGCGGGCTGAAACTACTCCGTTATTACAATACCGCGACAGCTGCGCTTCAGCAGTTCGATCCAGACCATATCCGTTTGCCTGGTCCGGTTATGGCGCGATTACAACAACGAAACCTTCCTCAATCTCTGGCACAGCTGGACGCTGATCTGGAATGGCAGTATCAGCATGACCAGCGCCGTATCATTACGATTTTCGATCCAGCCTATCCGCAGCTCCTGAAGGAAATCCCAGATCCTCCCCTGTGTTTGTTTCTCTGGGGGGATGAATCCCGCTTGCGTCAGGATCAAATCGCAGTGGTTGGGAGCCGCAAACCAACCCAGCAGGGTGTCAGAATCGCAGAGACATTTGCCAATGCCCTGGGCGCGGCTGGGATCACGGTTACCAGCGGCATGGCCTATGGTATAGATGCCGCAGCACATCGTGGTGCAATGGAAACCGCCGGTAAGACGATAGCGGTCCAGGGCTGTGGTGCCGACATGATTTACCCGCGAGGCCACGAGCGATTAGCAAAGAAGATTCTTGAGCAGGGTTTGATCGTCAGTGAATTCCCAACAGGTACTGGCGCCTTTCCTCATTATTTTCCTCAGCGCAATCGTATTGTCACTGGCTTAGGGCTGGGCACACTGGTGGTCGAGGCGGCTATTAAGAGTGGTTCCCTGATTTCAGCCAGGTTAGCAATGGAACAAGGCCGGGAGGTGTTTGCGGTACCGGGCTCTGTGTTTGCCCCGCAGAGCGAAGGTTGCCATCAGCTGATTAGCCAGGGTGCAAAGTTAACCACGAGTGTGGCGGATATCATTGAGGAGTTGCCTGGCTATGTTCTGGAACCAGGGGTCGCCCCTGAACCAGATCTAGATGAGGAAGGACACGCTATCCTCCAGCACTTAAGTGGTGAAGCGGTCTCTATCGATCGGCTGCATGAGTTAAGTGACATTCCGTTATCCACCCTGATGACCCGTTTAGTTGAACTTGAGGTCGAGGGGTTGGTGCAAGCAAATGCTCTCGGGTATGTATTAGCCAGGCCAGCTTGAAAGGCCTTTCATACTAGGTTAACTTGCGTTTCCTTTTATTCTGAGACGTAAGCATGGGTTCTCCTTTTGTCGCGATACTAATGGGTTCAGATTCAGATCTGCCAACCATGAAAGCAGCGTGTGAAATCTTGAAGAAGTTTGATATTAACTATGAGGTAAGGGTTACGAGTGCTCATCGTACGCCAGCGGATACAAAGGCGTTTGTCACAGATGCTGAACAGCGTGGTTGTGGTGTCTTTATCGCCGGGGCCGGTATGGCTGCTCATCTCGCAGGCGCCGTCGCCGCCTATACCTTAAAGCCAGTGATTGGTGTGCCAATTGATGCGGGCCCACTACAGGGTCTGGATGCGCTGCTATCAACTGCACAGATGCCAGGCGGCATTCCTGTTGCTACTGTTGCGATCGGTAAGGCTGGGGCGAAAAACGCGGGTTATCTTGCCGCACAGATACTTGGTGTTGCTGACCCGGTGATCGCGAAGCGCTTGATCGAGGAGCGTGAAGAAAATGCCCAGGCGGTCCGGGACAAAAATAACAACCTGGATATTTAGTGGGTGTTAGTGCACAACAGTGGCGATTCAGGTTACTGGCAAAGTCGCTCCAAGATGGTGCGGTCATTGCCTATCCCACGGAAGCAGTATGGGGCCTTGGTTGTCTGCCAGCGCATGAAGCTGCGGTAAATCGTCTGTTGGCGCTAAAAAAGCGACCCTGGCAAAAGGGGCTGATTCTGATTGCTAGTCGCATAGAGCAGATCATGCCCTATATAAAGCCGCTTGAACCAGGGGCGTTAGAGGAATTGCAGTTAAACTGGCCGGGACCAATTACCTATCTTCTGCCAGCTTCAGAAAAAACGCCGTATTGGATTCGCGGCAAACATGAAAAAGTCGCTATCCGGGTAACCGCACACCCACTTTGTCGTGCGATCTGTGACGAACTTGGCCAGCCTATTGTTTCGACTTCAGCAAACCCAGCAGGAAAACCGCCGGCGAAGAGTTTGATCAGATTGCGTCAGTACTTCGGTGATAGTCTTGATCACATCGTACCCGGTGACCTTGGTGGAAATGTTAGCCCAAGCGAAATCAGAGACTTGATAACGGGTGAAGTGATTAGAGGAGCTACCTAGTGGAACTGTTAGCAGTATTTGGAAATCCGGTAGCCCATAGTCGGTCACCAGAAATCCATCACATGTTCGCCAGCCAGGTAGGTATAGACGTTGAGTATAGAAAGATACTTGTACCTGAAAATAGCTTTTCTGCTGTTGCTCGTCGGTTTTTGGATGAAGGTGGCAGAGGCTTTAACATAACCGTACCGAACAAGATTGACGCGTTCAATTTTGTCGATGAGTTATCACCGGAAGCGCAGCGCGCGGAAGCGGTAAATACAGTTGTTCGAAGAAAAGATGATCGGCTGTATGGTCATAATACTGACGGCCCAGGACTGGCGCGGGACCTGACTGAAAATCTCGGTTGGCAGCTTGAATCGAAACGCATTCTCGTTCTTGGTGCTGGTGGCGCGGTACAAGGGATACTAGAGAGTCTGTTGGCTAAAAAGCCCGCTGCTATCGTATTGCTGAATAGAACTGTTGATAAGGCGGTGAGCCTTGCGGAGAAGTTTTCGGACCGGAGACTCAGTGCTACAACGCTAAATGAAGTTGGTGAGGGGTATGACCTCATTATTAGTGGCTCATCCGCTGGCTTAACCACAAATGAGCCGCTGGCATTGCCGGCCCAGCTACTGACCAACATGCCGCTCTGCTACGATATGATTTACGGTAGAGAAACCCCATTTTTGCGCTGGTGTAACATGGTGCCAGCAGATAAGCGAGCGGATGGACTAGGGATGCTAGTAGAGCAAGCTGCCCTTTCATTTGAGACCTGGTTTGGTGTCTCTGTTGAGACCAGGCCTGTTATACAAACCCTGCGAAACCAGATGTAATTGAGGAACCCTATGAGTAACCCATTATTAGAATCACATGAGCTACCACCCTTTACACGCATTAAAGCAGAGCATGTTGAGCCGGCAATTGATGAGATTCTTAGCCACAATCGAGAAGCGATAAAAGCATTACTTGCGCGAGGCGACTTTACCTGGGACGGTCTTGTAAGCCCAATAGAAGAGCTTGATGACAAACTGCATCAAGCTTTTTCTCCTGTGAGTCATATGAATGCTGTTGTGAATACCCCTGAGTTACGTGATGCCTATAACGCGGTGCTGCCAAAAATCAGCATGTATCACACAGAGATGGGCCAGAACAGCGAGCTTTTTGCTGCATACAAACAAATCAAAGATGGTGCGGAATACAACAAGCTAGATCAGGCGCAGCGAAAAACGATTGATAATGCTCTAAGAGATTTTCGGTTGTCGGGTATAGATTTACCGGAGGCGGAAAAAAACAGATTCGCCGAGGTGTCCAAACGTTTGTCAGAGCTGTCTAGCAAATTTAGTGACAATGTTCTAGATGCGACCATGGCCTGGAGCAAGCTTGTTACTGATGAAGCAGAGCTAGCAGGTCTACCGGCCAGTGCCAAAGCACTAGCGAAGCAGATGGCAGAACAGCGAAATGAGCAGGGCTTCTTGTTTACGTTAGATTTCCCGAGCTACTTTCCAGTTGTCGCCTATTGTGAAAATCAGGCCTTTCGCAAAGAGATCTACGAGGCCTACACAACCAGGGCATCTGATCTAGGACCTTATGCTGGCAAGTGGGATAACACGGCAATTATTGAGGAAATTCTGCAGCTAAAAAAAGAGTTAGCAAACTTGTTAGGTTTTGATAGTTACGCTGATGTTTCTCTAGCTACCAAGATGGCTGACAGCCCTGATCAGGTGTTAGCCTTTTTAAGAGAACTCGCAGAAAAATCAAAACCAGCAGCTGAGAGAGAATTTGCAGAAGTCTGCGACTATGCCTTGAAAGAGTTTGGCGCATCAGAAGTGAATGCATGGGATGTGAACTTTTATGCTGAAAAACTAAAAGAGCACAAATACAGTATTTCTGAAGAAGAATTAAAGCCGTATTTTCCTGCACCAAGAGTTATTGGCGGCATGTTTGAAGTTGTTCGGCGCCTATACGATATTGAGATTGTTGAAACGAATGACATAGAGACGTGGCACCAGGATGTGGTTTGTTACAACATCTCAAAAGAGGGGCAGTTGATCGCGAGGTTTTATCTCGATCTGTATGCGAGACAAAATAAGAATGGCGGCGCATGGATGAATGATTGCCGGGTTCGACGAATAAATGCCGATGGTAATTTGCAACTTCCTGTTGCCTTTTTGACGTGTAATTTCAGCGCGCCAGTTGGCGATGATCCTGCGCTACTTACGCATAATGAAGTAGTAACCTTGTTTCATGAATTTGGGCATGGCTTGCATCACATGCTTACCAAAGTGTCTTGTGGCAGCGTGTCAGGTATCAATGGGGTTGCCTGGGATGCGGTTGAATTGCCAAGTCAATTTATGGAGAACTGGTGCTGGGAATCTGAGGCGCTTGGATTTATCTCGGGCCACTATCAGACGAATGAAAGCCTACCAACTGAACTGCTTAAAAAAATGTTGGCAGCGAAGAATTTCCAGGCGGCGATGATGACCGTGCGGCAGTTGGAATTTGCCCTCTTTGACTTCAGACTGCACAAGGAATTCACCGAAGGGGTGGAGAATCAGGTACAAACAATTCTCGATGAAGTTCGAGCAGAGGTTGCAGTGATTGCGGCACCACCATTTAATCGCTTTCAGCATGGCTTCTCACATATTTTTGGCGGTGGTTATGCTGCTGGCTACTACAGCTATAAATGGGCCGAAGTGCTTTCTGCTGATGCCTTTGCCAAATTTCGCGAGGAAGGCATTTTTAATCGACAAACCGGTGAAAAATTTCTTTCCACGGTCCTTGAAAACGGTGGATCAATTGATGCCATGGATCTTTTTGTCCAATTCCGAGGCCGTGAACCACAGATTGAGGCCTTGTTAAAACAAGACGGCATTATCCAGGGATGAAAAAACGATTTATTGCTGGCGCTACTTGCCCTGCATGTGGTGCGGTTGACAAGATTTATGTCCTGATACGGGAGGATGGTGAAAAAAGTCAGCATTGTAGCAAGTGCGATTTTTCAACCTCTGAATCCGATGACGGCGCCGAAACCCTTGAAGATCCTGTGCGAATAGCGGTGATCAGGCTGCCGGAGGAGTAGAAGCGGGTAATTTTGCCGATTTTGATGACAAACCAGATTTTCTGTCTCCAGCGCCAGCTTGCTCTGTTTCGATGAAATCCGCGTAAAAGCCCTGTGGGTTCAATCATTTGCGGTGATGATGCGTAATTTGTTTAGCTAAAAATTCGCTACAGCCCAATATTTAACGCTATCTTGGTTGAGAAACCATGCCGCACTGATATAATTGCGCTCGATTTGGGGGCACTCCGCTCGTGGTTTCTTTAGTTAAGCAATTTTTAAAGTGAACAGACGAGCTCAGGTAGATTGTTGTCATGACTCTTAATTCCAATCAACGGCGTTAGTTGCTGGCGCTACGATAGATTCAGTCTCGCTGGTCTTCGATGTTCCCCAAAACGACGAATGTAGGTAGTAAAAGCGCTGCCCTTTTAAGAAGAATCAAGTGAGTTACGAAGTCTCGGTTAAGTCAGGCGAGCACACATATTTAATACATTGGAGTTCTAGTAATGGATTTAGGCAAACAAAGTAGATGGCTAGTTGCTTTGTCATTGCTATTTACCAGTAGTTTGGCGAATGCCGACTGGACGGTAAATATGCGACAAGGTGTAACGGCGATTAGTCGCGAAGTTTATAACCTCCATATGACCATTTTTCTTGTGTGTGTGGTAATCGGTGTCATTGTTTTTGGTGCCATGATTGTTTCTATGTTGATGCATCGAAAGTCTCTTGGCGCAGTGCCAGCGACTTTTCATGACAGCACCAAGGTTGAAATAGCATGGACCATCATTCCGGTTATCATCCTGCTTGTTATAGCTATCCCCGCGACATCAACCCTGACCGCGATGTACGACCCGAGTGAAGCCGATATCGATATTGAGGTACGCGGCTATCAGTGGAAGTGGCAGTACACCTACCTGAATGAAGATCCTGCGAAAGAAGTTAAATTTATGAGCGCCCTGCTCACCCCTCAGGAAGAAATCTATAACCGCGCTGAAAAGCGTGAGCACTACTTACTTGATGTCGACAACGAGCTTGTTATTCCAATCAACAAGCGAATTCGATTCCTTATTACTTCTCAAGACGTTATCCATTCCTGGTGGGTACCAGATTTTGCAATCAAGAAAGATGCTGTGCCTGGTTACATCCATGAAATGTGGGCAGAGGTAGAAGAGCCAGGCATATATAGAGGCCAGTGTGCTGAACTGTGTGGTAAAGATCACGGTTTCATGCCAATTGTGGTTCGCGCTGTAGAGCAGGACGAATACGACACCTGGTTAGCTGAAAAGCAGCAGGAAGCAGCAGAGGTTTTCCAAATTGTTGGTAAAGAGTGGACCATGGAAGAATTGATGACTGAAGGGGAAGCGGTATATAACCAGAATTGCGCAACCTGTCATCAGCCCAACGGCCAGGGTTTGCCACCAGCATTTCCATCACTGGTTGGACAGGGTATCAGTGTCGGTCCAGTGGCTGATCACATAGATATTGTATTACACGGTAAAGCGGGTACGGCAATGCAAGCATTTGGTGCGCAGCTTAACGCCGCACAATTAGCGGCTGTAATTACATATGAAAGAAATGCCTGGGGTAATGACGTAGGTGATTCCGTCCAGCCTAAAACAATTCATGCACAGCTTGGCGGCCAATAGGAGATTACGATGAGCGCAGTTATAGAAGAAAATCATCACGATGATCACCACCATGGTCCTGCCAAAGGGATCATGCGTTGGGTTTTAACCACTAACCATAAAGACATCGGTACGCTCTACCTCTGGTTTAGTTTCACCATGTTTTTGCTCGGTGGTACCTTTGCTCTGGTTATCCGAGCGGAGCTTTTTCAACCGGGTTTGCAACTTGTACAACCTGAGTTCTTCAACCAGCTAACCACCATGCATGGTTTGATTATGGTGTTTGGGGCAGTTATGCCGGCATTCGTTGGTCTAGCTAACTGGCTAGTACCCATGATGATTGGTGCGCCGGATATGGCTTTGCCGCGCATGAACAACTTTAGCTTCTGGATTCTACCTTTTGCTTTCACCATGCTTGCTAGCACCCTGTTAATGGAAGGTGGCGCGCCTAACTTCGGTTGGACCTTCTATGCACCACTCTCTACTGACTATGGTCCACCCAGCACCACCTTTTTCATCTTTGCGATTCACTTGATGGGTATCTCATCCATTATGGGTTCAATCAATGTTGTCGTGACAATTCTTAACTTGCGCGCACCAGGCATGACCTTAATGCAAATGCCTATGTTCGTTTGGACCTGGTTGATTACTGCCTATCTGCTGATTGCCGTTATGCCAGTGCTTGCTGGTGTTGTAACCATGATGCTCATGGATATTCACTTTAATACGGCTTTCTTTAATGCAGGTGGCGGCGGTGACCCTGTCCTATTCCAGCACGTATTCTGGTTTTTCGGTCATCCTGAAGTTTATATTATGATTCTGCCCGCCTTTGGTGTGGTTTCAGCAATCATCCCTACCTTTGCTCGAAAACGTCTATTTGGTTACGCGTCCATGGTATACGCAACATCTTCGATTGCGTTTCTTTCGTTCATCGTCTGGGCTCACCATATGTTCACAGTTGGTATGCCACTCGCCGGTGAGCTTTACTTTATGTATGCCACCATGTTGATTGCGGTACCGACAGGTGTGAAGGTCTTTAACTGGGTAGCAACCATGTGGCAGGGGTCGATGACCTTTGAAACACCTATGTTATTTGCTATCGCTTTCGTTATTTTGTTCACCATCGGTGGTTTCTCAGGGTTGATGCTTGCCATCGCACCTGCTGACTTCCAGTACCATGATACCTACTTTGTGGTTGCGCATTTCCACTATGTATTGGTACCAGGATCAGTGTTCACCATTATGGCAGCAGTTTACTACTGGATACCCAAGTGGACTGGCAATATGTATGACGAAGCGCTAGGTAAGACTCACTTCTGGTTATCATTTGTAGGTATTAACGTACTTTTCTTCCCGCAGCATTTCCTTGGTCTCGCCGGCATGCCTCGTCGAATTCCAGACTATGCGCTGCAGTTTGTTAACTACAATCAGATCTCGACTGTTGGCGCCTTCTTGTTTGGCTTCAGTCAGTTGTTGTTCTTATTCATCGTCATCAAGTGTGTACGCGGCGGTAAGAAAGCCACAGCTCAGGTATGGGAAGGTGCGCACGGTCTGGAGTGGACTATTCCATCTCCTGCGCCATATCACACCTTTAGCACACCACCAAAGATTGACGCACAAGAAGCTCACGGTTAATTGAAATGAAGGGTAACGTGGAATCAAAAGCATCATCACATACAGCAGTAAAGCTGCTGTTTGTGGTGATCGGTATGTTCGGATTCGGTTTTGCGTTAGTCCCGCTGTATGACGCTATTTGTGATCTTACTGGTCTGAATGGAAAAACGGGCGAGCAATACACCTCCCGCGAAGCCTTACAGATCGATAGCGAACGAACAATTAAGATTCAGTTTCTAGCCAGTAACAATGCAGGTATGCCCTGGGAGTTCAGGCCAGAAGCTCGATCACTTGAAGTGCATCCGGGTGAACAATACGCAACAACCTTTTATGTTCGAAACCCTGCTGACAAGAATATTATTGCGCAAGCGATTCCAAGCGTGACACCTTTTCGTGCTGCAGAATATTTGCATAAGACAGAGTGTTTCTGTTTCGACCAACAAGAGTTGGCAAGTGGTGAATCGTTAGATATGCCACTACGATTTATTATTGATCCTTCTATACCGAGTGATGTGAAGACGCTCACCCTGTCATACACAATCTTTGATGTGACAGAACAGGTAAATGGGGACTGAGCGGCGAGCTAGCCGAAAGTTTTTAACGGAGAAAAACCATGTCAACCGCAACTGACGACAACTACGAATCCTATTACGTCCCTGCTGACAGTAGGTTACCTATATTTGCTTCCCTGGGTATGTTCCTAACGGTGTATGGCATCGGTAATATCCTCAATGATATGACTGCTGGTGCTGAAAATTCGCTCGGTGGTTTTATCCTCCTGGCTGGCGGCCTGGTAATGGGCTTGACCCTGTTTTATTGGTTCAGCACCGTGATTAAAGAAAATCACGAGAAACTTTATAGCAACCAGATGAATCGTTCATTTGTGTGGGGTATGAGTTGGTTTATCTTTTCAGAAGTCATGTTCTTCGCAGCCTTTTTTGGCGCCCTGTTTTACATCCGGGTCTTCACAGTAGA
>CBDUKY010000089.1:0-9359 GCA_965367925.1 uncultured Pseudomonadales bacterium
CCTTGGATTCAGAGTTTTTGGCGAGCCAGTTCAGGTTCGGCCAGACTCTCCATTGATGGAGGTGTCCATGCGACTACCACTGCCAAGAAAGCCCCGCTAGAGATGTCAGGCAACCCGGCGAGCCAATGGATAATAAAAATGTATACTAACTATTTGCTCAACACAGCTTATCCATGACTGAAGAAACGGGTTCTCACAACAAGCCCTCAACAACAACACCTTCACCAGGCCTGGCGCTACTACCCCTGCTAGCCTTGATTTTGATGTTAGGTAGTTCGATCTATCTCTTTGGTGATTCAACAACCGGTGGACCCGGACAAATTGCGCTGATTATTGCCGGCGTACTGGCGGGTATTGTTGGCATGATCAATGGCCATTCCTGGCGCGGTCTTGAAAAGGGTGCAGCCGTCGCCATCCAACGTGCCTTACCGGCGATGTTTATTCTGCTAATGGTCGGCACACTGATTGGGCTGTGGATGCTTTCTGGCACCATTCCCTATATCGTCTACTACGGTTTACAAGTGCTCGTACCAGAGATTTTTTATCTTGCGGCTGTGATATTGAGCGCCGTTGTCGCCATCTCTATCGGTAGCTCCTGGACCACAGCTGGCACGGTAGGCTTATCTTTGATCGGAATTGCCGGCGCTTCAGGGCTTTCCCTGGAAGTCACTGCAGGTGCAGTAATTTCTGGTGCTTATTTTGGTGACAAGCTCTCGCCATTGTCAGACACAACCAATCTTGCAGCCGCTGTCACCTCCACTGAATTGTTTGAGCATATCCGCTTCCTCTTGTGGACAACCATTCCTGCAATCACTATTGCCCTTGTTGTATTTGCCTGGTTTTCTTTTACCGCCGCTGCCGATATCGACCAGACCAGAATCACGAACATCTCCCGCGCAATCGAGGACACCTACAACTTGTCGCCTGTCCTGCTTTTACCCTTGCTAGTTACCCTTGGACTCGCCGCTTTTAAGCAGCCTGCATTTATTGCTTTACTCATTGGCGCATTAGTCGCGGCCCTTGTTGCCCTTGGTACCCAATCCCATTTAGTAACCGCAGAAAGTGGCATTATTGAAACCATCTGGTTAGTTGCCGCCAACGGCTTTACGTCTCACAGCGGTAACGAGCTACTAGACGACCTGCTCTCCAGAGGTGGCATGGAAAGCATGTTGAATACCATCTGGCTTATCATGGCAGCGATGTTTTTTGGCGGCATGATGGAGAAATCAGGTGCCCTGAACGTGCTCGCAAGATATCTAATGATCGGCGTTCATACCGGTGGTGCCCTGATGCGTCGTGCAGGTTTGACGTCCCTCGTTGCAAACCTGATTACTTCAGATCAATACCTTGCCATCGCCTTGCCTTCCCGCATGTATGCCGAAAAATTCACTGAGATGGATCTACAGAGCAAAAACTTATCTCGTGTTCTGGAAGACTACGGTACCGTGACATCTGTACTTGTACCCTGGAATACCTGTGGGGCGTTTATGGCAGCAACACTTGGTGTTGCTACTCAGGATTATTTGCTATTCTGCGTTTTCAATTTAGCTAGTCCAGTGATCTCTTATCTTTACGCGGTGTTCAACTACAAAATTGAACCACTCGGCGAATTCGCGGCAACTTAATATTTATGCAACCAAGACTAACCCAGGGCTCCGTCAGCGGCGGTCTGCTGCATCTAACACTGCCTATGATTCTCGGTATCTCATCGAGCCTGGTAGCCGCAATATTTGAAACCTATCTCATTGGACTAATCGGCACTAACGAACTCGCCGCCTATAGTTTTACCTTTCCAGTCATCGGCGGCCTGACCTCACTGATGTTAGGTTTATCGATTGGATTGTCATCAGTGCTGGCAAGATCTGTCGGTGGCGGCAATCAATCTGAAATACGTCGTCTTGCAACGGACGGCATTAGCCTGATGGCCCTTGTAATGATTGTGGCAGCGGTGGTCGGCGGCCTTACTATCGAACTACTGTTCAGCGCGCTCGGTGCCGGGCCTGATACCCTGCCCATTATCAAGAGTTACATGATTGTCTGGTATGTCGGGCTATTGTTTTACTCACTACCGTCAATGGGGGCAAATGCCCTGCGTGCCATGGGTGATGCACGGATGTCGGGTACGATTATGGTCGGCGGTGCGGTCCTACAAATGATACTGGACCCTTTTTTGATTTTGGGGCTTGGTGGCTTTCCGCGCCTTGGTGTCGAAGGCGCTGCCTGGGCAATGCTGGTATCACGGATACTGCTTTGTATCCTGACCTTTCATGTGCTGATTAACCGAGAAAAACTAATTGATCTTTCCGCCACCTCTTTAAATACCATCAAGAATTCCTGGAAACGTATTCTTGAAGTCGGTGTACCCGCAACCGCGACCAATCTTATTGGCCCTATTTCGACCGCAATTATCGTTTCACTACTGGCGAGTTTCGGTAAAGAGGCGGTGGCTGGATTTGGTATTGCCTCAAGAGTTGAAGCCCTTTCCGTGATTCCATTATTTGCACTATCTGCCAGTATCGGCCCATTTGTTGGACAGAACTGGGGGGCCAATCTCCGTGATCGCGCCAACCAGGCAATGAAGTTAACCTTTACCTGGGCAATGATCTGGGGGCTTGTGGTAGCGGCAATCTTCTATTTAACCCATGAACAAATCGGCTATGCATTCGACGACAATGTCCGGGTAATTGAATACGCGAGTTTGTATTTGATGATTGTGCCTATCAGCTATGGCGGATGGGGCGTACTCATGATGGCAAGTGCGACCTTTAATTCTCTGAACAAACCGCTTCTTTCAACGACCATGTCGATCGTCAGAATGTTTGTGCTCTATGTACCCCTCGCATTTGTCGGTCAGCACTTTTACGGTGTTGTGGGTATTTTCGGGGCAGCCAGTATATCGAACCTGATGATGGGCCTGATAAGTTTTACCTGGAACAGAAAGACTTACCTACCACTGATTAATGAGCCTGTCCCATCGCCGGTTACAAACCCCTAATCTCGCATTTCACCATTGGCGATTTGCGCCTTTCGATTTCGGCGGTTTTCTTCACCCATTCGAATCAAGGCTTCTCTATTAGATTCATCAACCCGCATATAGTTTTCACGCCATGCCTCACCATCCTCCCAGGCTAGATCTGTTTTAACAGCAACTGGCTCCGAAGATTCAGCGACTAGCTTCAATGCAGCAGTCACCGATTTCAAATGCGCTTGCGGTTTATAAGGCGGGCCAAGTGGATTACCGAGTGGGATATCATTATGTAGATATCTCGGCACCTTACAGTGATTAACAATATCCCAGGCTGAGCCCACCACAACAGTTGCAATACCGTTGGCTTCCAGATGTCGGGCCGTCAAACTGACGGACTGATGGCAAACAGGTCACAAGGGTGTAAGAATCACAACATCCACTTCATCTTGAATGCAGGCCGCAAGAATCGCAGGTGCGTCCTTGGTATTAGTGTTTGTCTGGGAATAGTCTGTTGGTACGAAATGAAACCTGGGTGCCAGATGGCCAATCACCCCGTCATCCAACAATCGGACCAGGGATGGCAATGGAATAAACGTACTAATATCCCGTGTATGTGTTGCTTCCTTATCCCAGGACAAATCTTCTGTATCAAACTCGTCTGGTAACTCTTCAATGGGATGGGAGGTCGCAACCCGGGATAGTTTGGGTATCGAGCCATCAGGGACTGCAGTTGTGACCATGGCGACAGTGCATTGATCTAGCGGTTTTATCAGCTTATGAAACGGTGTGTCATCATGCTTTGCCCATTGATAAGGTCGCTCGAAACCTTGCGCTTCATAGTAGCGCCTGGTCTTCTCCATATACTTGACAACTGGATGGGTCATGCGGGTTTACCTGCTAAAAAGCGCTGATCTAGATTTTCAAGTGCTTCCCTGTGCTGGTCAAGTCGCAATAAGGTAAGTACGGCAGCCCCTAGGAAAGTAACACCAGCCATCACAATAAATTCCTGACCTAGCAACAGATGCGGATCAACCATACCGTAGAGTTTCGCACCAATAGAGCGTGCCAGGTTCGCCCAGGCCATATAGATTGCAAACTGGGTCGCTGATACCCTATTCCAACAAATAGACATATGCATGGCAATAAAACAGATGAAAATCGCCTGACTAGAAACTGACTCAAGTGCTGCAACGGTCAGTGGCACGACGGGATTGGTCCAATACTCAACACAAAGTCCTGTAATGAGAAACAAAGCTCCCTGAAATGACATGGCAACAAATAGGATTCTTCGGGTTCCAATTCGGTCAATCACCGGCCCCAGAATCAGTCCAGCAGCGGCTGCAGCTAGCTGAAAGGTAGAGGTCCAATAGGAATAAATCGTGCTCTCGTGACCGAGTTCCTGGACAGCGATCACCGGCGCACTAACGAGCCAGAAACCTGCTGAAACTCTCCAGGCCAGGGTGACAAGAATAAGCAACAAACTCGCCTTTAAGAAAAACACCAGACGGAGATCGTTAGCAATGCCTATCCAATTTTCCGCACGCAAGGAAATTGAACGATCAAGCGCCTCCCCTTCAGTCCAGGGTAATATTCGTTCTCCACGACGTTCCCGCACCAGAATGCCCCAGATAAATATCGCCACCAGGCCGACAGCCAACCCCAGGGCTGCACCAAACAAACCAAAGCTTTGTAGCGCTGCGGCACTCAATGCACCCGAGGCCGCGTAGCCTGATACCTGACCAAAAGCCATAAATGAATTCGCTCGACCACGCTCATCCACTGGCAGAACATCAATGGCCATACCGTCAACGGCAACATCCTGACTTGCTGCAAAGGTATTGGCTAGAAATGCCATCCCTGTTAGCAGAGCAATATTGTTGGTTGGGTCTGGTACAAATGCCATCGCGATCATGGATAGCACCAGACCAAACTGAGAAAGGATAATCCACAATCGACGCCGCCCCATAGGCAGGAATGAGTAGCGATCCATAATGGGTCCAGCGAAGAATTTGAACGCCCATGGCAATCCTGAAACCGCAATAAAGGACGCTATATCGCCAGACGAAACATTGTTTTGAGATAGCCAGGCAGGTAGCGCAATGCTAAGCAAACCAATTGGCAATCCCTGAGCGATATAGTAGATAGAAAACGAAAAAAACCTGAGGGGTCTACTCTCAGCTAGAAACAAATTCATTAATCACACAATTTTTATTAGTATCCCTGCAGGTTATCAGAAAAATAGAGGGGACAGACAATGGTGATGGCAAAAGATGTAGCTAGCTGGATGGCTGAAGATGCCGCTGAACTCGGTATAAATCCCGTCGCACTAGACGAGTTACTATCGCGAGTCCAAAAAGAAGTGGATGAGGGGCTCTTGCCCTCTGCACAAATTGCCATTGCACGGCACGGAAAATTAGCGGCATTTGAAACCTATGGCGACGCGCCGGACGATGCCCTGTATTGTATTTTCTCTGCAACCAAGGCCATCACCTCTGCTGCAGCCTGGTTACTTATCCAGGAAGGAAAGCTCGACATCAGCGAGAAGGTCAGCAGTCTGCTGCCAGAATTTGCCCCAAATGGGAAAGAGAATATCACCATTGAACAGCTTTTTACCCACACAGCTGGCTTTCCTCACGCGCCGTTCCGACCAATATTATGGAACGATAAAGCAGCCAGACTAAAGCGCTACGGTGACTGGACCCTGAACTGGGAGCCAGGTAGTCGTTTTGAATATCACCCGACCTCATCCATGTGGATCATCGCTGAATTGATTGAAAAAATTTCAGAGCAATCCTTTCAAAGTTTTGTCCGTGATCGGATTGCCTTGCCACTTGGTCTCGAAGACATGTGGGTTGGCATACCCGAACAACATCACCATCGAATCGCACAGGTTGTTCATGTTGGTGAGGCTTTAACCGCTGAGGATTACAAGGCGATGGGGCTACCTGTGCCACCTGAGACGGAAGTAACAGAAGACGCTCTAAATGCCTTTAATACCAGTGAGGTGAGACAAGTTGGGGTCCCAGGTGGTGGTGGCATTATGTCCGCCGCTGAACTTGCGCTCTTCTATCAGGCCCTGATGAATGATGGTAAGGCAGCGTCCGGGGAACAAATCTGGCAACCAGAAACCCTCGCCTTTGCAACCAGGGTTCGCACTGGCGCTTTAAAAGATATGACAACCGGTGTGCCTGTGCATCGCGCCCTTGGGGTTTGTGTGGCCGGTGACGAAAACCGAAACCATCGAGGCTTTGGCCATACCAATTCAGAATTCGCCTTTGGCCATGCAGGTGCTGGCGGCCAGGTTGCCTGGGGTGACCCGGCGACAGGTATTAGCATCGGTTACTGCACAGGGGGCCATGATCGAAACCCAATACGACAAGCGCGACGCAGTATATCTATTAGCAATCGCGCTGCTGTCTGTGCTTAAGACCTAGAAGTGGGCCGTTAGATTGACAAAGATACCATCGACATCCATATCAATATTGATGTCGGCATCATCTTCATCTACATCCAGGGAAAACCGTCTGTAACCTGCCTCGATGCCAAATTCAGGCAGGATAAAGTTCTCGGTTTCCCAACCCACGGCAAGAGAATAATCCATCAAGGTGTTACCGCTGTACGAGACGGCATTTATATCTCCACCAAAGTAGGTACCAGTAAATGGCAAACCAACTTTGCCACGCAGGTAGAGCATAGGTAGCACTGTATCTGCCGTTTCCTTAACCCCATCAATATCTACCTGACCATCAAGGTATCGCGCGGTCAGGCCAACATCCAGGTCCATACCGACATCAATCACCTCGTAGTAGAGCGTGAAATCAGTATGAGTCAGATCGATATCTGTACGGACAACCTGCCCTGCGTTGAAGTTAACACCCTCGTAAGTGAAATTAGTGTTCAGCGTCCCGACACCGCTATCATCAATGGATGTTCTCGCCACACGAATATTAGGTATCAAAGGCAATGGATGCTCGATGTGAGCATATAGATAGTTGCTGCTATCACCACTAATATTCAGTTCACCATCGACAGACACATCGTCTATCACATCACCTGAAAAGTCCCCATTCCAGTAGCCCCCACCAATATACAGACCAATAAAATCTGCCTCCGCGGGTAAGCTTGAAACTAATAAAAACGCCGTAAAAATCAATGACCTGGGCTGCATGCTGATCTCCATGTTTGGTCGCAATGACACATTGGCGCGCATACTAACAAAATAATATTTCCATTGTATAAACCATTTACTAGTTCATACCGTCAATACTGTCAGACACGAACAATCAGGTTGCAAATATGCTCAAAATGCAGGGAATCACCAAGATCTATCGCACGGAAACCGTACAAACCCGCGCTCTCGACCATCTTGACCTGGCAGTCGAACATGGTGAGTTCGTCGCCGTAACCGGGCCGTCAGGCTCAGGAAAGACCACCTTTCTTAATATTGCTGGATTGCTGGAGACCTTCGAGAGTGGCGTCTATGAACTAGACAACCAGGACATCAGCAATCTCAATGACAATGCCAGATCAAAAATCAGAAATCAGAAAATTGGCTTTATTTTTCAGTCTTTCAATCTAATCCCTGATCTCAACCTGTTTGATAATGTCGACGTACCGCTTCGCTACCGTGGTTTCAATGCGGCAGAACGAAAAAAGCGCATCGATCAGTCCCTGGAACGAGTGGGACTCGCATCCCGTCACAAGCATTTGCCTTCTCAACTCTCAGGTGGTCAACAACAACGGGTTGCTATTGCCCGGGCCCTTGCCGGTGACCCACTGTTTCTTCTAGCGGATGAACCAACCGGTAACCTTGATTCACAAATGGCCATTCAAGTCATGGAATTGCTACAGGAAATTAACGACGCGGGTACTACCATCATCATGGTAACCCACGATCCTGATCTCGCCGCAAGAGCTCAGCGCAACATCCGATTGTTAGACGGTAAGGTTGAAAATGCCGAGCAAAACCTTGCCACGGTGAATGGGTAAATCATGTTTAGCTATTACTTAAACAATGCCTTTCGAAGTATTCGGCGCAACCCTGCATTATCCGCACTAGTCGTCGCAGCCATAGCCGTTGGAATTGGTGTCTCCATTACCATGCTTACCCTCTACTATGTGATGGGCAGTAACCCAATCCCATCCAAGAGCGATAAACTATTCGCCGTCCAACTCGATAGCTGGAATCCAATCAGGCCCTTCGAGGAAGATAGGCCAGAACGTGCGCCACATCAGGTGACCTGGCGCGACTCACAAGCATTACTCGCCGCCGGTGCCGCAAAACGGCAGACCGCCATGTTTGAGTCCATGCTCGTATTACAGTTACCGGACGCGCTACCCTTTGAGGCTACAGCGCGAGTCGCGAATTCAGACTTTTTTCCAATGTTTGAAGTGCCATTTAAATATGGCGGCGGCTGGTCAAGACAGGACGAGGAAAACGCAGCACCAGTGATTGTCTTGACGAAGGAAATCAACGATAGACTCTTCGGTGGCGAAAACAGCGTTGGTGAGAAGATCAGTGTTAATAATGTGATCTTCACGATTAGCGGTGTCATGGATTACTGGGCACCTGTACCACGTTTTTACGATGTCATTAACAATCCACTGCAAGATGTCAGTGAAGTCTTTATCCCACTCGCCCATACAAGACCTATGCAACTTACCTCAGCAGGCAGCGACTGGGGTTGGAAGAGCGAGGACATCGTCACCTTTGATGACTGGCTTAACTCAGAATCTGTCTGGTTACAATTCTGGGCTGAGCTAGACACTAAAGCTGAACAGGACCGATACCTTGCTCATCTGGACGCCTATGTCGGTGAGCAAAAGCTGCTGGGCAGGTTTGAACGGCCACTCAATAATCATATCCACGATGTCATGGCCTGGATGCGCTATCACGAGGTGATTCAAAGTGACGTGAAGGTACTGGTCGGTCTGGGATTCCTATTTTTAGTAGTCTGTTTACTTAGCAGCATCTCACTATTGCTAACAAAGTTTTCCAGCCGCGCCGGTGAAATGTCACTACGCCGTGCCCTGGGTGCAAATCGGGTTCAAATAGTGCTGCAGAATCTTGTCGAGGTAGCAGTACTCGGTGCCTTCGGTGGCCTCTTTGGTGCAGGACTTACCCAGATTAGCTTACTACTGATTAAAGCAGGTATTGGGGAGGCACCAGACGCCCTGTTCCACCTGGATTGGCTCATGATAACCGCGGCAATTGGTATTGCGGTCACAACCAGCTTGATCGCCGGTATCTATCCCGCAATTCGTGCCTGTGCAGTCACACCTGCGCAACAACTCAAGACATAACTAGGAAGCACTATGGAATTTCGTCCTATTCTTAGCGCGCTGAAATATCACAAAACCGGCACCTTACTGGTTGCACTGCAAATTGCCG
>CBDUKY010000090.1:0-9315 GCA_965367925.1 uncultured Pseudomonadales bacterium
GAGTCCGGAAGGGGAACAAATCAACCCGGATATCTGGCAACTACACCGCGCTATCAAGTTAATGAAACGCCGGATCCAGCCTGCCCCGGTTTTAGAAGAACAACACGCCAGCTTACTTCGATCCTACCTGCCAGCAGCCGTCACTCACAGACTCGATGCTAGCCTCGATGCTTATCTTGGTGAACTTCGACGATTGACTATTTTGTTCGTCAATCTGCCCGATATTGATTACCAGACGCCTGTTGAACAGGCCCAGGAAATCATGATCGCACTTCAAGAATCCTGTTACCGCTATGAAGGCTCTATTAATAAACTCAGCGTCGATGACAAGGGTGTTTCCTTACTCGCCGCACTGGGCCTACCACCGCTAGCCCATGAGGACGATCCAGATCGCGGTATCAAAGCAGCGATCACAATTCATGAACGATTAAAAAGTATGGGTATCCGCAGTGCGATTGGTGTGAGTACCGGACGAGTCTATTGTGGTGTGGTAGGAAGTACTGAGCGTCGTGAATATACAATTATGGGAGACAGCGTCAATCTCGCTGCCCGACTCATGCAAAATGCTAGAGAAGGCATACTCTGTGATTTCGCTTCCTTTAATCGCGCCTCGAGTGAAATTGATTTCTCTGAGCCAGAGCAGATCAAACTAAAAGGTAAGACTAATTTCGAACGGGTGTATAGGCCGCTTCGAATTCGTAAACCCACGCAAGACACTAGCAGTTCGCCCATTGTCGGACGTACAGAAGAACGGCAGAAACTAAGGCAACATCTAGAACGCCTCCAATCAGA
The DNA here is from genome assembly GCA_965367925.1 of uncultured Pseudomonadales bacterium. Lineage (GTDB taxonomy): Bacteria > Pseudomonadota > Gammaproteobacteria > Pseudomonadales > Azotimanducaceae > JAHRVQ01. Next base: position 793 of record CBDUKY010000090.1, read on the forward strand.
GGCAACTTCTAGCATCGTGTTTCTAGAAGCAGATGCCGGTTATGGCAAGTCTCGCTTAACGGAAGATTTTCTCGAGTTCGCCAGAGCGCAATCAACAGTCGATGTATTCTTTGCATGCGCTGATGCCATCGAGTCAACCTCACTTCACTATGCCGTTCGGGAACTACTATTTGACTGTCTTGCCCTGAATGCACAAACATCGCCAGTAGAAACAAAAGCAAAGATTGAACACCTGCTCGAAGACAGTGACATGATGGCGCTGTTGCCACTGCTCAATTCAATCCTACCCATGGATATTGAGGAGACCGAAGACACCAGACAAATCATTGGTGAAGCCCGCGCAACAAAAACCACTCGCCTTTGCATTGAGCTAATAAAAAACGCCCGACTACAGCCCTCAACCGTTATTGTTGTTGACGATGTGCACTGGCTAGATTCAGCTTCCTGGGGTGTGCTTAGCGCAATCGCCAGAGAAATCAGCCCCCTTATGCTGCTGTTGGTTACCAGACCGATTCAGAATCCAACTAAAGAGATGTCTTACTTACAAGCCTTGCCTTCAAGCACAACCTTGTCGATGGATCGGATGCTAAAGCAAGACATAATCGAACTCGTCTGCACAAGGCTCGGTATCAGCAGCCTGCCAGATTCCATTGCGAACCTGATTATCGACAGAACCGAAGGCCACCCTTATTTTAGTGAGGAAATGGCCTATGCGTTGCGGGACAACAATATTATCGAGATCAAGGATGGGCAGTGCCTACTGGTTAATGGTGGGGACGCTAACAGCATGAAAAATGTAGTTATCCCTGAATCTATTGAAGGCATCATCACTTCACGCATAGACCGTTTGACGCCAGCACAAGCATTTACGATCAAAGTCGCCAGTGTTATCGGGCGGAACTTCACGCTCGATTTGCTACAAAAACTACATCCGGTAAAACCAGATCCTGACGTCCTGCGAGAAGAACTTGCCGAGTGCGGCAGACTGCATCTGACGCCAGAAGACACACCGGGAGAGAATCCCGGTTACATTTTTAAACATATGATTACCCGCGAGGTTTCCTACAGCCTGCTTCTACACGATCAGTCTAGAAGTTTGAACGAGCAACTCGCCATACATTATGAGACTGACAAACGCAGCCCGGACAGTTTGTTGGCACTTCACTGGGAGCTGGCAGACCAACCCGAAAAAGCACTCCATTACCTTGTTCGGGCCGTTGACTCAGCGCTTGATGAGTTTTCAAATAGCGACGCTGTATTGTTATGCGACCGGGCACTAAAGATTATTGACCGACACGGGGCACCGGTGCAGATACACGGGCATCTTCTCGGCGCGAAAGGACAAGCATTGTTCGATCTGGGACAACTGGACGCCGCAACAACGGCATTAAAGCAGGCGGCGGCAATTTTTGGTGCACCGATTCCATCGAACAATTTCACGATGGTGTTTGGAATTTTAAAAGAAGCTATCATTCAATACTTGTTTGCCCGTGGTAATCAAAAGCCAGCCTTGCCAAACCTGGAAAAGCAAAATCGTCTTATCGGTGCAGCAGATGCGTTTAGTCAGCTGCAGGTTATTTTCTACTATATGAGCGACAATCCACGCACCATCTATTCAGCACTCCGTGGTGCAAATCTCGGTGCGGCAAGCGGTCGTGTTTTGCATTCTCTGGTTAGAATGAACGCAAACCTTGCGTTATTGATGGGGCTAATCCCTTCCAGACGCGCAGCTAACTACTATCTAGAACTCTCCAGACGACAAGCCGTCGGGCTCAATCACCTGCCCTCAAAAGCCTGGGTGGAACTTGTGCATGCCACCTACCAGAACAGCATTGGCCTCTGGCAGGATTCATTTGATCACTACAATCTTGGTCTTGCTATTACAGAAAAAAATGGCGACGAATCCATGCGCGCCACGATCTTAACGGCAAAATCCAAGATGCTGCTGATGGCGGGTCGTTACCCAGAATCTCTCGCTGGTTTCGAGGCCTTGTACCCTGCTGCCGTTGCCCGAAATGACCCTCAAGCAATCTGTTGGAGTGTTCTTGGTCAGGCTAGAAATTACTTCCGCCTTGGTCGGCTTGGAGAAATTGGCCCCTTTCTGGATGAGGCTGCACCATTATTAGACAGCCTGCCATTTAACCAACGGATGGATCATCTGACCCTGTCTGCACTAAAAGCACTGCACGATGGAAACATTGAGGCGGCGGAAACCGCAATTGTCGATTGCCTGGCCCTGTTGGAGCGACCAAGTCAGGTAATGATGATATTTGCCTGTACACAGCTATCCCTTGCGATCATGGAAGTTAAACGACGTAATCCTGAGAAGAACATCAAGGGCTGGTGGCGTCAGAGTAGCCGCTTCCTGCGCAGTTACAGCAAAATATTCCCAATTGGGATACCTGTTTACCACTATCAAATGGGCTTATACGAAGAACTACAGGGCAATATGGACAAGGCAGTCACAGAGTGGCAACTCGCCCTCAACAACAGTATTAAAATTCAAATGCCCTATACGATTGTCGTCAGTGTGAATGCTCTGATGAAGACTGACCCGGGCATTCTCGATCACTATCGTGCTGAATATGACAAGGCACTGGGAATTATGGGTACTGAAACCGTTACAGACACGATCATCGAACACGCTGCCTAGTAGGGTCGTTCACCATCATCTATGGTGATTCGCTGCATCTTCCGATGCTGGGGCCAGTAGTCATTTACGGGCTTATGCTGGGTCACGCGATTGTCCCACATGGCAACAGAATGTTTCTGCCAACGAAACCGGCAGGGATATTCTGGGGTCACTACATGGTCAAAGAGAAATTCCAGCAGGGTTTTACTTTCCTTTGGCTTCATACCTTTGATGGCAACTGTAAACAGCCTGTTCACAAACAAACCCTTGTTGCCGGATTCTGGATGCGTCCTGACTACCGGGTGCTCTACCGGTGGATTATCAAGCAGCATTTGTGAAAGACGTTCCCGACCACCTGGCTCTTCAAGACTTTCTTTGAATCCATAACTAAAATCATGGACCGCGGTTAAGCCTGAGAGAAAATGTTGCATTTGATCCGACAGCCCCTCGTAGGCCGCGGTCATAGAAGCGAACAAGGTGTCACCACCCTTTTCCGGAATCACCACACCATGCAAGATTGAACCTAATGGCGGACAAGGCCTGAAGGTCATATCCGTATGCCAGAGCTCAATCTTTGAGGGGTTTGCCTCATCATTTTCGAGAATGGTTAATTGCGGATAACCCTCAACATGCGGATAGGCTTCATGCAATTGCGGCTGACCAAAGGCATCAGCCAGTGCGGCATGGTGATGAGGCAACATGGCTTGATCGCGAAAAAACAGCACCTCATAGTCTAGCAAGGCCTGTTTGATTGCAGCCATATCATCTGCTGGTATATCCGTGCACAAATTGACATCAGAAACGATCGCGCCCAGCGCACCTGAGTAGGGTTTAAGCGTAATCAACGAGGGCAAATCCTGTTACACATATAGGGGTAGGCCCTCTGGCGATTATTAACCAGCACTATCCAATTGACCTACTAGTTTGGCAATTTTCTCTTCTAATTCAGCAACCAGCTCTTTCGCCTTGTGCACAGATAGTGCAACCGTGCGGTTTTCACCCAACTTCATTAGACCCTGTTGGATTTCTAACGCTGTCGCCCTGGCATCATCTAATTGACTCATAACAAACTCCAAACTTAATTGCGCGCAATGATACTGTATTTGCCACCGTGCTTCATTACTGATTATGGGCTTATAATCGAAAAATCACCCAACCTGTAAGGCTAACAACAAGTTATCTATGCGTAATCAACTAGAGACAGAATATCGCGGCGCAAAACTGCAAATAGAGTTCGACAACAAACCGCAAGCGAGACTTAGCATCAACGGTCTATACCGGGATAAGGCCGTGAGCGACAAGGATCGGGTGACGTTAAAACTGTCATCACCGGTGCAGACCGACTACGAATGGCATGAAATCGTCGAGGCACTCATTGAATATCAGGCTGATGCCATCAACGCATCAATTTTCGCCAGCAACGTATTGCTGCAATCCACAAGCATCCCAAGGTAGATAGTATGGAACTCGCAAAAGACTGTATTGATATTGGTATCTACACCAATCAAAGAGAACCACAGCTGGATTTTTGGCAACAAAAGGTTGGCTTAGCCTACGAAGAGCTCCTCAAAACTGGTGGCGGAAATCACCAACACAGGCATAGCCTGAACGGCTCGGTATTTAAACTCAATCACTCAAGAAACCAGGTGACGACCGATGATCCAACCGGCTATACAGAACTGATGATCGCACGTGTTGGTGTAACGCAACCGACTTCGATGACCGACCCGGACGGTAATCTTGTCACTCTGGTGCCCCCTGGATATCGTGACATCACCAATATCGGGATTGGCATGAAGGTCTCAAACCTGGCCGCTTTCCAGGACTTCTATGTCAACCAACTACAAATAGAACAATTGGATGAACAGCGCTTCCGCTGGGGCACAACCGTATTTTTGCTCTCAGAGGACCCCAACAAGGCCCCCACACAGGGTATGAACGGTCTTGGTTATCGCTATATAACTGTGCAAATATGGGATGTGGAATCCGAGCATCAGGCATTTCTTGCTCGAGGCGGTATGGAAGCAGCAGCACCAAGAACCCTGGGTACCACTGCAAGGATTTCATTTATTATGGACCCTGATCACAACTGGATAGAGATTTCACAGCGTGCTTCCTTGACTGGTGAACTACCGACCTTATGACGGCAGAATCAAATCAAGTCCGCTCAGAAGAACGAGCCCCGTATACGGTCGTCAACCCAACAACCGAAGGGACTGAAATGGCTGACGTTGAATCAACCTGGCAAAAGGCTGACTGGCGCATCAAGCTGGGGATATCTATTACAGGTATCTGGTTACTCATGCTGGCGCTATATATTTCCTCAGCCGTTGGTTGGCTGCATGTGAGCAATGTGCCTATCGATACCCTTGGCAGCTTCCTTGAAGGTGCCTTTGCCCCCCTGGCCTTTCTCTGGTTTGTACTCGCCTACTTTTCCCAGCAAAAAGAACTTTCCCAGAACACCCAGGCCATTAAACAGCAATCCATTGAAATGCAGCGTTCTGTTGAACAGGCCGCAATCCAGGCTAATGCCATTAGCGCCTCTGAAGTACACGCCAGACGCGAGTCATTTATTCGCATCGCAGATATCGTCAAGGAACAGCTTGGCCATACCATGGGCTTTCTGTTTTTATCGAGTCAGGGGGTAAATGGAACCGGTCAGGTGCCTCCGGAAAAGTTATCCAGACTATGGCATGACATGGGACAAAGAGACCCGCAGGTGTTTTCCCGGCAAATGCTTGAGCTTTCTTTTTTACATGGCGATAAATATGCCTACAAACTTATGTGGGGAACCCCTGTTCGTACCAGGCATTCAGAGAGCTTTATCTTCCATTTTGAACGGCTACTTGCCTCGGCGGGCGAATGCGATACGGACGGCATGATTAGAGATGCGATTGAGGGCAGCACCCATGGCCACATCTACCACCGAATGATTCAGTTTCGCGACAATCCACCTGAAGGGATTACTCACGGCGTATACGATTTTGACCCAGATTCTCTGCACGACTAACAACCTCAAGTTCGCAATTCATTTAAGGGAGCAAAGACACCATGAAAAAATCCAGCCATAGCTTCACCATCCTTACCTCTGCATTCTTGCTTGGACTGTTTAGCCATCTCGTTGTAGCTGCAGAAGATCCATTTGCCAAGGTGCAGATTAAAACCATCGAAGTTACTGACAATGTTTATATGCTTGTTGGCGCCGGTGGCAATATCGGTGTATCGAAAGGTCCCGATGGCCTTCTAATGATTGATGATCAGTTTGGTCCGCTGGCTTCTAAAATTGCAGCAGCATTGGAGGCGCTAGGTGACAGCACACCAACCTATGTACTCAATACCCACTATCATGGCGACCACACTGGTAGCAATGCACACTTCGGCACCAACAGTATAATTATGGCGCAACATAATGTCAGACTAAGACTCATTAGCGAAGGTAAGATGCCTGACGCTGGATTGCCGACTATTACTTACGATAGCAGGGCCCACTTATTTTTTAATAACGAAGATATTGAAATGATCCATGCGCCGAGTGGCCATACAGACGGTGACAGCATGGTGTACTTTCGAAATTCAAACGTCATCCATATGGGTGACAATATGTTTAACGGACGCTTCCCTTATATTGACCTTGATGCAGGGGGTTCCGTCAAAGGAATGATTTCAGCCGTCGAAATGATTCTTACCTTGATCAATGATGACACAAAAATCATCCCTGGCCACGGTAGCCTGGCAACGAAAGCGGATCTTGAGGCGTACCTTGAGATGCTGAAAGAAACTAGCCGCAGTGTGGCAAAGGCACTTAAAAAGGGCCAATCAGAAGATGAGATTATTAACAAAGGACTGGGTGAAAAATGGCAGAGTTGGGGCGCGGGTTTTATCACTGAAGAACGCTGGATACAGACGCTGGTTAAGAGTCTTTAACCTGCCACTTTAGCCCTGGCCAATTCAGCTATTTTCTGTTGAATTGGCAGGCCTTCACCCTTGATAAATGGACCCTTGCCCCCATATTTATCCCCGAGCTACAAAGGCGCGTCCCATGAATCCAATCAACGCTATCATCTATGATCGCACCGAGGCACGAAAAGTCCAGGATCCCAATGCCAACACCTGCTTCTTCGCCCTGGCATCAACGGACGGCAAGGCCTCCGTTAGGACCCTCGTATTGCGAGACATCATCGGCAACTGTTTTACACTCTTTATCAATCAGACCAGTCCAAAATGGGAACTACTCTCCAGCGGTGCTGACTATGAAATGCTGCTCTGGTATCCAAGCCAACAAAAGCAATACCGAATAAAAGGAACAACCATCGCGCTAGACCCAGAGGTCGTGAAAAGCAATTGGTTCAGACGCCCGAAGGGATCAAAGCTGTTAGATTATGTTTATGAATCCTTTGGCAAGCAAAGTAGTACCATCGGTTCAAGAAATGATCTGGTTCAGGAAATTAATCGAATTAAAGAAAATTACAGTAGCGATGAACTAGTGCCACCAGATCAGGTGGCTGGAATCCAGCTTAACGCCACACGAATTGAAATGTTAGATTTAAATCGTGAAGATCGTATCCATGACAGGCGGGTTTACACAAAAAATAATGACGATTGGCAGCTGGAATATTTGATTCCGTAATTGCTTGAAACATCCTTTGACACACACGCCGGACTAGGCTAAATTTTCACGCAGATTTACTTGCTCGCATCCTATCCAGGGGGGACGCAAAGCATGCCGATGGACACCCTGAACGTAAAGGAGGTGATCCCATCAATAGTCAGTCTATTCGGGGAGCCTCCGAGTTAGTCTAGCAATAGACGTAACTTGGAGTTTGCTCCCCATACGTTGACGAAGCCCCGACGATCTTCGGAATCTGTCGGGGCTTTTTCGTTTCTTACCTGCTGATTTCTTGCTTGCTGTTTTCTTGCGCTCTGATCTATTCCCTTTATCAGCACACTCGACCGTACAGACAACTACCTTGCTAAAAGGCTTATTCTTGGAGGAGGTTAACCGCTTTCAGAAACGCGCGTGATGCCTTGAAGGGTTTGAAAGCAGGTATCATTTGCAGTCCGCAGGAAATCTTCCATAAACGCCGATTCTCGCTGGTCTTCTCTGATCGCCGCATAGAGCGTCGCCCATAAGCCATTTTCACCCAGAGACTTGGCAACAACGGTATTCATCGGCTGATACTCAGCAAGGCTCCAATTTGGCAGGCTTGCAACACCTCTACCACTTGCAACCAACTGCACCATCATGGCGGTTAGTTCCGCTGTACGTATTTCCGCTGGTTCCACATCGGCAAGATCCAAAAATCTAGTAAAAATATCCAATCGATCTCTTTCAACCGGATACATAATAAGAATCTCAGATTTCAAATCCTCTGGTTCAACAAAGGTTTTTACCGCCAGCCTGTGCTGCGGGTCAACGGCCAGCATTGCTTCATAACGAAATAGTGGCACATAGGTAATGCCAGGTAGCTCAACAGGATCGGATGTAATCACCAGGTCAAGATCCCCTCTAACTAGTGCAGGCAGGGGCGCAAAATTAAATCCGCCAGTAACGTCTAGCTCAACTTCCGGCCAATTACTGCGGTATTTTTCCATACAAGGCACAAGCCATTGAAAGCAGCTATGACACTCAATACAAATATGTAACCGACCTGCTTCGCCGCCAGCTAGTCTGGCAATATCACGTTCTGCTAATTTGAACATCGGCATAACTTCATCGGCCAGTGCAAGTAGGCGCCGGCCAGCGCTAGTAAAGCGAGGTGGTTTGGTTTTGCGGATAAACAGGGAACAGTTAAGCCTGTCTTCAAGATCTTTTAGCTGATGAGACAAGGCAGACTGGGTGAGATATAAGCGGTCGGCAGCTTCAACCAGGCTACCAGTATCTCTGAGTGCGA
>CBDUKY010000091.1:0-9227 GCA_965367925.1 uncultured Pseudomonadales bacterium
CATGAACTAACCGACAAGGTCACGATTCGAAATGTCACCCGCTATGGTGTCACCGATCGTGACTCCATGATCACAGCGCCGCGATTTGCCAGCACCACGAGCACTGACATTCGAAGAAGCGATGAAAAATATCGAGATCAAGAAGATGACGTGATTGCTAACCAGACGGATGTTGTCATTGAATTCGGCGACAACTGGGAACACAAGTTACTGGTTGGCATGGACATTTCAGTGGAAGGCGAAAAGCGCTACACACAAGCACTGACCGGCGTCGATTCACCAGCCACCGATTTATACAACCCAACGCCTCACGACCCATATCTTGAAAACTATCAGCGCACTGGCACGGCGAGCATCGCAGATTCAACTACCGTCGCGATTTATGTTTCTGACTCCATCGCCTTGAATGATAAATGGCAAATTAATGCTGGCCTACGTTGGGATAAGTTCGACCTTGAATATACCCCGGATGGTGGCAGTCTGCTTGAGCGGGATGACAAGATGCTTAGCTATCGTGCTGGCGTGGTCTACAAACCCAGACCAGAAGCTAGCATCTATTTGGGTTATGGCACCTCGTTTAATCCAACAGCTGAAGCCCTGTCAATCTCTACAAGTTCAAGACAACCAGGTATTGCAGACCTTGATCCAGAAGAAAACCGGACCCTTGAGCTAGGGACTAAATGGCAAATATTTGACGGCAGGTTACTGGCCACGGCGGCGATCTTCCGCACGGAAAAAACCAACGCCCGCACCGAGGACCCCAATGACCCTAATGACCTACTCATCCTCAATGGTGAACAGGTTGTTAAGGGCCTTGAGCTGGGTCTGGCAGGTCAGATAAACGAGCAGCTTGGTCTATTCGCTGGTTATACCTATCTTGATACAGAAATTACTGAAAGTTTGAATGCAACTGAAGTAGGTAATGAACTAGGCAATGCGCCTAAGAACTCATTTAACTTGTGGAGCACCTACAGCTTTTCAGAGAGATTTGAAGTTGGCCTCGGCGCGCAATATGTTGATGAGCGATTTAACAGTACCACTAATCTACGAACAGCGCCGTCCTATTGGGTAGGTGAATTGTCTGCTAGTTTCCAACTAAACGAGCACATTGGTTTTCGTTTGAATGTGCAGAATTTAACCGATGAGGAATACATCGACTTCGTTGCCGGGGGACACTTTATTCCTGGGATCGGCAGAGTCGCGCTGCTCAATTCGACCTTCTACTTTTAGCGCTCATCACTGGACGAACCACGTATGTTGTTAGAAATACCTGACGTACTCTCCACCCAACAGGCCGCTGACATGAAGGCGGCCTTGTTGGCGGCTGATTGGGTCGATGGCAAGGTGACAGCCGGGCACCAGTCTGCCGGTGCCAAGCACAATATCCAACTGCCAGAGACTGCACCGGTGGCCCTTGAACAAGGAAATATCATACTGCAATCACTGCAACAGATACCCCTGTTTACCTCAGCCGCCCTGCCAAAGAGCGTGTTCCCGCCTTTATTTAATCGGTATGAGGGTGGCGGAAGATTCGACAACCATGTGGACAATGCCATTCGTAGATTGCCCATGGGAGGACAGATCCGCACAGACCTTTCAGCAACCTTGTTCTTAACTGAACCAGAGGAATATGAGGGGGGTGAATTGCTTGTGGACGATACCTTTGGTGCTCACAGTGTGAAACTAAGAGCCGGTAGTCTCGTACTTTACCCTTCCACTAGCCTGCACCGGGTAACACCCGTGACCAGGGGTAGCAGAATTTGCGCCTTTTTTTGGATTCAGAGCCTGATTCGAGATGATGGTCAACGAACCTTGCTGTTCGATCTGGATATGGCTATCAACCGTCTCCGACGAGAACTAGGTGATCATGAGGCCATCATTGCCCAGACCGGCATCTATCACAATCTTCTAAGGCGTTGGGCCACACCCTGAATCCTGAAATAACGTCTGCATCAATCTTTTTCAACGGGGCAACTAGTGGTTTCCCGGTAAGTACTAATGCCCATCCACTGCCAGCCGAAGCACTGGGAGTAAAAGAAGTTATAGACCAGGCAAAATGCCGCTACCACGCCAACACCCTCAAGCAAGCCAAATGTTGGCTGCAGCAGTATGGCCACGATGATTACGATCGCGATTGCGAGGCGAATGTAACCTTCTGTCTTACCGATATTCTTTGCTGTCACAGGTTTCTCAGGGTTGGTGTGTCACAGCCTTAGTTACGCACAGCGCTTGCCATCGGTTCACTGGCAGCTTTTCCCGACAAATTCAGGACAAAAAAAGCCCAGCAATGCTGGGCTTTTTCGCAAGATTTACAACCTATGCGAGTTTTCGTCGTGACATTCTCAAACCTGCCAGGCCAAGCATCAGCAAACCAAGCGTCGCTGGTGCAGGTACACTAGCAGTTAGGCCAGCGCCATACTCAAGCATATTGACGCGAATATCAAAACCATTAGCTGAATGGAAGTTTGTGGTTGTCATACCACCCAACATAACGTGACCAGCACCGAAATCCTTCTCAACCAGGATAGCACCCTCAGTACTAGTCGCGAGGGTCGTAAAACCACTTCCAGTAACCGTATCGTGTGAACAACCACTACCTGTAAAGACAGTACCGCTTGTACCAAAGTCGTTGGTAGATAATTGACAGCTTGTAGAGTATTCATTGTCTTGTAGGAAACCACCAAATCCGAGGTCGAAATTATCTATACCACTCCAGCGAGCCGCATTGATAAAAACACTACCACCAGCTGAAACAAAAGACTCTACCAGGGCGCGATTGGTGTTCATCCAACTTTGAAAAGCGTTTGTATTACCGTCACCACCTTCTATATAAAGAAAGTTTCCAGTATCCGCGAACAATCCACCGTCACCGAAAGTAGCCCGATCCCAGTTACCTACGCCAAAGGCTGCATTAAAGTTGTCGATATTTGCATTGGTACCCCATGGCTCAGAGGCGGCCGTGAGATAGATCGGATTAGCGAAAGAAAACTGTGCCACAACTATCAAAGCAAAGAACATCACAAGACGTTTCATAGATTAGACCCTTTTTGGCTATTCGATTTTTTTTGTTGCTTACTATCTATGCAATTATCTCGCCAGACTCATACCTTATTGTTTTTATTGATCTTTTTAAATATACAACCCTAATAGAAAGTAAATTTGTAAAATTATTCGACGTTTTTGAGGTTAATTTTCATCTTCTCAATGCCGAATGACTGGCAATCTAGCAGAAGCGACGTATGACCTGTATCGCCCAGAGTGCAAGCACGCAAAGGAGGGTTTGTGGTGATATTCGGATAAGTTCAGAGTAACCAACAATGCTCTCAAGCTGAAAAACATAGCCGAGGAAAAATGTCGTTAACATTAGACCGATTACGACGAGCAATGCGTCAAATAGATAACCCAACCGATCTTGCCGATTGTGGCGGATCAATATTGTTGAACCTAGCAAAACAAAACAGACAGCAGACTGGATCGACATTGGATGGGTCAAAGGTAGATGAGCGTCAGCCACCATAAACCTGCCGAAGCCTGTTTTTCGGTGCACAGCATGCTCCACAAAGGCAAGGCAGCCAAGGGATATTGCCACCACAGCAAAGCCCCAACCTGGTGGTACTAGACGATTTTTGGATAACCGATAGTTGAGTGCGAGACCACAAATACAAACTAATACGGCAAGGGCAGTGCTTGCCTGCATCAGCGACCAGCTTTGCGGGAGAAAATTGGCAAAGCCTGGTGACAACCAGGCGACAATAGTTAGAAATGCAATCACACCTGCAACCGATTGCAAGGCAATAATAATTTGCGCTTTTCGATTCAATGTAACCATAGTTCGAAGATACACGATCAGCGGTCCGAAACCTATATCTAGCCGCTATCTGGTCACTCGTTTAGTACTGCCTTAATGTTAACTAACTGGCCACTAAATTTACGGTTCCAGAGCAGCTACTTTGCCCATTAGGTGGCTTCAGAATAACCCTTTGGAAAAACTATAGCAGCTAATCAGATAAGTAATATTCAACTGTGGACACGACTCTGATTTTCTTGATATGCGGATTATTTTTGTCTCTCGCACTGATACTAAACTGGCCCTGGGATGCACGTTTAATCTTGCCTAGCTTACTATCAGAATCAGAAGCGAATTTTTCTGCCACTTCCCGTGCCTTTCTGGTCGCTTCTTCAATCATCTCTGGTTTAATTTCATTGAGCCGGGTAAAGATGTATTCGGTCTGGGATTGATAGTTACCCCCGGTAAACACAATGCCTTGCTTACCTAACTCAGAGAGAGAACCCATCACACCACGAACAGCGGAAATATTTTTCGAATAGACAGTCACGACCTGGAGGGCTGTATATCGAAATTCGGCTCTACCGGGACTGCCATACTGCTGCGCTAACTTGTCGGTGATTGCAGGTGAGGCAAAAGTGATCTCTACCGGGTCAATACCGTGACTGGTGAGGAATGTTTTGATTTTCGCCGTATTGCCATCGAGGACACTATAGAGAGATTCAAGATCATTCCCCGCTGCTGTAAATTCAATCGGCCAGATAACTATATCCGCGTCTTGTTCTCTTTCCGACAAACCTTTTACCGTGACACTTCGATCAAATTGCTTGAATTCGATTGCCGCATTTCCCAACAGGTAACCTAAGGCTGCCAATCCGAAAAAGATAAACATCCCCAGTATTACTGCACTGGTCTTACTCACTTGTTGCATACCACTATCTCTTCGTTCTATATCAGTCTCGCGCCATCTCTACCTGACATTTGCCTGGATGACGGTACCAGCGTCGCTAAACTCAATACTACATTTATACAGGCCAAAGTTGTACGCACTATCAACCTCGATACGACGACCTGCCGTGGTTGATTCGTGTTTGTACCGTAAAAGATTACCTGTATCTAACTGCCTGATAACACTTTCCTCTGTGACACCCGAGTTAAAGTTGCCGCACAAGAATACGATTTCATCACGCGCTTCAAGCCACATAAAACTCGCTACCACGGCGACTGACACTAGCATCAGCAGGCCGACAATTTTCAATGCAATTTTTTTCATTCGCGCAAATACCTTTTGGCTAGCACCCTCCTACTAACTGTCCAGTAACTCATCCGGTCGTCCATTGTGATTTCACGTCTGCCATTAAGCGTTTAGGATGCTTTCTGCGACAACATCTGCCGTCAAATTAGTATTATCGATAATGAGCGAGTCAGCACCGGGAATGGCGATACAATTCTTTCGCTGTTGTTGCCTATGGAGACCTTCAAGGGTATCTATTTTACCTGCCCTGGTTCGGTCAGGATGCGTTACCCGCTGTTCCAGCGCTTGCTGCGAACATTTCAGATAAACGAGTCGCAGGGAAACCTGATACGGCGCAAGAGTTTCTTTGATCGCTTCAAACTGGGAATAACATGCTGGATGGGTATATGCCCAGGTGAAGATCAAGCCTGGCTCACTATTCTTCGCCGCTGACTCAAAGACTAACAATCTGACCTGAAACACGAGTTCGTCGTAACGCGGATCACCATATTCGTAAAGCGACTTTGCCACGTCGATGCTGACATGATTGTGAAATAGCTTAAAGCCTGTTTTTGCAGCAAGCGCTTGAGCAACAGTAAACTTACCCGTCGCTTCTTGACCATAGATAATGACAAGTTCCACCAGGACTCCCTGCTAATTGGTATTCAACATCCTGCTGGATAATTGAGCCACCGCTGTAGACAGATATAAAACCTGAGCTTACAGACCAAAGTATAACTTGATACCTTCAAGGGTATTCGCTGTTGCAACAGCGGACAATATGAGTCCCATTATCCGGCTAATCACGCTCGCACCGCTGACACCGATGAGCCTGATAATAAACCCTGCTAACAACATTAAGATAAGAGTCACCACCAGTACAGATAACATCACCGCGGCTGTTTGAATCTGTTCAAAGAGGCTGTAACGGGCATTTTCGGTTAGTAATACCGCGGCTAGCATGGCACCCGGACTCGCAATCGAAGGTACTGCAAGGGGAAACACAGCCGTTTCGTGGTGATCTCTGGTGAGTTTAAGCTCTGCGCCCATTTTCCCTTCACCAAATATCATCGTGAGGGCAAACAAAAATAATACGATACCACCAGCAATCTGGAACGCAGGTAGGGGGATCGTCATCGCAATCAAAATAAACTCACCGGCAACGACGAAAAAGATCAGGACTAACGCCGCCACTAGTGTCGCAATAAAGGCAATTTTCTGTTTTGCGTTTTCATCAAAATGGCTTGTGAATGCAACAAAGACTGGCACGGTACCAATAGGGTCAATGACTGCAAAGAAAACGATAAATGTAGCGATATAGTCAATCATGCTGATTCACCATCTACCACTTGCCAGGTCAACAGCTCACCCTCGATCGCTTTCTGTAACTGGCGCCGATCAATATTTAAGGCAGCCAGGGTTCTAGCCATGACGCCATACTCAAATGAAAGTGCCGCTTCCAGCACGTGAGCGCCAACAAGTTGGGTACTTCTGGCTTTATTGGTGTCATGTAAGATTCGGATAAGTTCCTGTCCTGTCGGTTGGGCGTGATAAAATCGATGTCTTGTTTGAATCGCTGTATTGTCTGTAACAAGGGCTTCAGCTTCAAACCCTAGATCCACCAGTGCTTGCTGATGTTGTTGTTCTATGGCATCAAGTATCTGCGATTGATCAACATCAAATTGCGCAAGGATGCGCCGCGCCGAACCATCATTTAGATCGAATGCTGCAAGGAAGAAATGCTCTACCCCGGGCATATCCTCACCGGTTTGTAGTGCGTATGCCTCAGCGCTTTTACAGAGTGCGGCAATGGTTTTTACATCTGCCGCCCTGTTTCGTATTTTTTGCAAAAAGGAAATCATTCTTTCACCACGCCATTAACATAGACGGCTAATCTTTTGTGCGCCGCCTGTTTGCTAATTCCTAAAGCATGTGCAATTTGCGTCCATGACCAACCGGCTTTCATCGCCTTAACAACAGCGTGACGTTCGAGCTTGTCCGCTTCCTTTCTAAGGGCGATTACCGCTGCAAAAGCCCGTTCAGGGTCAGCTGGTGCTTGAAGAGATTTGCGATCAATCATGCGTCAACTATAGTTGACGAGAACAGAATCGTCAACCATTGTTGACGGAGACATAAGTGTGCCGATCTGGCTTCCCAGGATTAGTTACACCACTGACTCTCACAAGGTATGCCGTCACCATCCCCATCCATTTTCACTTGTGGGCAATGATTAATGAAATATGTGGCTTCTTCACACGATCTCATCTGACTACAATATTTCCGACCATCACAACGATAGCTCGCAACCTTACCAGGACCAGCACCGTTAACATCCAGTGCAGGTATTATGATTGGATCGGAAATGTTCACCTTTTCGATGGTCATGCACGGCTCATCTACCGGCTGATCGGTGAAGTAAATTTCACCATCCGCCGTGACACACCTCGTAACCGACGTCGCCTTCTCACTAACGGCTTCCGACTCATCATCTTGCTTAAATATGCCTGGGAAAATATCTTTTGACTGGCCTTTGATTGGAGCTCTGGAATGATCTTGATCATAGTAAAAATAGTTACCCAGTAACCCCAGACCAATAAACACTATGACTGCATAAAAACGCTTCATGTTCCTGCTACATCATCTGTCCCAAGACGCTATCAGGTTACATTATTATTCCAGATACAAATGATCAAGGGTGCTAACGATTTTCTTTTAGTCGACTAGACTGGCAGAGAGTTTTTACGGGCCTATTTATGCAAATTAGGTAACATTGCGCCTATTTAGCTCAAAATATCGGCAGGTGCGCCTTCATCACACTTCTTACAGTTCAGTAAGAAACCTAACATTTTTTTTCGTCCTTCTCTGGTCACCACCCAGGGTCGGTTTTGCCAGGGTGGATCATGCCTGACATGCTGGAAGTGACCACAGGCTAATTCCGCAACCCAGTCGTCACGTTCGTCTTTATGGTATCCAGCGATTGGTTGTTCCATGGTCAAAGGGTAGAAGGTTATTGATACCAGATTCATATTACGCGAATGGGTCGCGCAGACTAGCGGGTCTTTTCCCGTTCAATTTCAGCATCAAGGTGCTGGATTTGGAGGATGATTTTTAGGAGCTTTTTGCCGGAGGTCGTTAAGGCATACTCGGTCCTCGGCGGGACTTCTGGATAGCTTTTCTTTTCCAAAAGCCTGTAGGCCGTTAGTTTGCGGAGACGCTCTGAAAGCACCTTGGTAGATATGCCATCGATATGCTTTTCAAGCGCACCGGGGCGATTAATACCCTCACCAATCGCCAGCAAGACAGATACCGACCACTTACAGCCAACAACTTCTTCGAGTTTTCTATAGGTGTTTACACTACGCACGACTAATTTATTTTTACCAATGTTTTCAACGTTATACACCAAAAAGTGCCTACTGAACCTTTTGGTTCCCGCTTTTCTATGACGACAAAATCACTACTATTTGAACGTGCGCACACCAATACATCAACCCATTTTGAGGAGTTTAATCATGACAACAAAAGCTACTTTTTACCATGCTGGCTGTCCGGTCTGTGTTGCTGCAGAGGATAATCTAGCCAAAGCGATTGACCGATCACTTTATAGTGTCGAGTTCGTTCATCTTGGCAATGACAAAGCACGGATTGCCGAGGCGGAAGCTGCAGGTGTGCAATCAGTGCCTGCGCTCGTGCTGGATGGTGCACCATTCCATATTAACTTTGGCGCAAGCATCGCCGATTTGAAATAGCCGGTGAAAGATATGCAGCACCTTTTTACTTGAGGGTGCTGCGTATTTGATTTCAGTGTTAAATACCGTCTTTGAGTAGACCCGCTTATGGACGAGGTTATACCTGTAGCAAAGAAGTCTCAGGTTATTGCGGTGAAACTACCCTGATCCGATCATGTTTTTTTACGTTAGCTCTGTCGAGCAGGCGCCGACGAAGCCAGCTACCAGTGCCAGTGACAATCAACCAGATTGCCCCTAACCCCATTGACAGGGTTAAGAGTGAATAGAATGCGGGCATACCGTAACTGGAATGCAGCGGGTACATTTGATTGAGCACTTTTTTAGTTGGCGAGTCTTTCTCAACATGTTGCAAGGTTGTGACCTGCTGCTTTGCCATATCCACATAGACATTGGTTCGTCCATTCGGATGCCACTCGCCATTTAGTCGGAGTCGAATTTTCGCCTGCGGCTCATCACC
>CBDUKY010000092.1:0-9215 GCA_965367925.1 uncultured Pseudomonadales bacterium
TGGCTTGATCTCTGGCGCAATGCTGCTAGTAAATGGTTTTTACTATAAACAGATTAATGCCAGGTGGATGCCGCTAAAGGCGTATGAGGATCGGGTCTAGCAGTACCCTGCTGGACATCTGCTAGACCACATTTTTGGCTCACTTTGATTTAGAGAATATCAAGTGAGGCTACTGCACTGCCACGCTGACAATCCGGTCTCCATGAGCACTACCTAGATAGAGCTTATCTCCTACTCTGGTGGCGACCGTGGCATAACCCATCGCATCACCTTCATAGTGCAAGAACACCTCTTTTTCCAGCGTTTCGGAATTCACCTTGACGATTTCAAAGGGTAGCAGGCAGGGACCAAACTCAACTTCTGTACAGGTCTGGGCAATAGGATCATGTTTGTGTGAAGCAACCCAGAGATTGCCATCACTATCAATGGTGATGTTGTCAGGTTGCTGGACCTCAAATTCACCGTCAATTTCACCGCTCGCGCGATCTATCTTGATGGTTTTATTTGCAAGATAGATATTGACGAAGATTTTTGAATTGTCGGCGCTGACGGTAATCCCATTCGGCATTAGCTGATCAGAATTCGGCACCTTGACGAAGCCAGTATCCTGCTGCCACTCATACACCCAACCAATATTTTCGCCATTGTTAAACTGTTCAACAATTTTTTCGAAGGGCGTGCTCTTGTTCCACATATGGGTGACAAAGAAACCGCCATCTTTTAGGCCCGCCACATCGTTAATAAAAGGATCTTCAGGTGGTATCGCACAACCTTTCCAGAACAGATGCCAGGTATTGTCCTGCTCCGCTAACTGAAAAAATTCAACCGCTTCACGGCCACCATGATTAACGACCAACACCTTATGCTTACCGTTCTCGCCTGGTACAAGGTCAATACCATGTGGGCTAAAGCGTTCCACATCTGGCGCAGGACAGCTCGCATCGCCCCAGCTATCACCCTCATTTTCCCAGATCACATGAATCGGTTGCTTCTCTGATTTTGCGGTATCGAACATCACCATGGTCCCTGGTGTGTCCAACATAAACTCGCCCATTTCACTAATCAGCAACTTATCGCTGCCTGGGATTGAGACAATATCTTCAGGGTTTTTGAAACCACAGTAGGGTTGCATGCCACCGTCCGGATCACACTTTATATCTGCGGCAGTTAAGGCTTTATGCGCTACTTCCGTCGTTGTTTGCTCCTGGGTCGTTGTAACCGGATCGGGTTTTTCCGAACACCCTATGAGCAGCGAGCCACAAATTGCCGCAGGTAGTGCGAGCCTGCGCAATGGCTGGGATAGCAGATTGGTCATTTGTTATTTTCCTTCTTGTTTGCTTCTTGATGAGTGAGCAGTCCCTTACCTATCCGAGGCTAATAGATGTCGGCGGTGGACGCAATCATGCAGACTCTTCCAGGTGCGCCAACATCGCGTCAATGACAACCCGGATTCTCGGCACCTGCTGCATACTCCTGGCACAGACAATATAGATCTCATTTTCAGGCAAGCTAACGCCAATATCGATATCGACAAGCTCACTTTGCTCTGCGCCCATGGGCTTATTTGTAATCATGGCGCCGAGACCCGCCGTGACCGCTGCCTTTTGTACGAGATAGTCATCACTGGAAAAAACCGGTGAGAAGTCAGGAATGAGACGCTCAAGAACTGGCCTTGGTGCTACATGTCGGTATTGACCTGTCCATGTCACCCAGTCGATATCTGCCCAGCCGCAGGGTTGCTTGAGGGTTGCTGCATACGCCTTTGATGCGCGCACCGTCGGTCGCGACTTGATTTCATGAAGTGCCACCAGTTCAGGTTCGCCGGGAAATTGCGTGCGAATGGCGATGTCTGCACCGCCTCTGGTCAAGTCCATATGGGAAATCGATGAATAGACTTCCAACTGTAAGTCTGGAAATGCTGGCTTCAATGAGGCTGCAAATGGTGCTAGCTGTTCGACGGCAATACCTGGTGGCGCCGCAACCTTGACCACACCAGCAACAGATTGCTCACTACCATTTGCCGCGCGACCGAATTCTGCTGCCCATTTCGCCATCTGTTCCGCGGCAGGAAGCAATCGCAAGGCTGCCGCTGTTGGCTCCGCACCATACTTGCCGCGGGTAAACAGTTGCGCTGAAACTCGCCGCTCTAAATTCTGGATGCGCCGACTGATGGTTGGCTGGCCTACTTCAAGCACCCGGGCCGCACCACTGAAGCTGCGATGCTCTGCCACTGCCAGAAAGGTTTGCGCATCGGTCCATGACAAGCCTGATGTATTCATTTATGTATACCTACATGCATTTATAGGGAATATACATCTTTTATCGTATAGATAAACTAGCCGCTGTTTTCAATATTGACGAGGAATTCTGATGTTCAGCTTATCTAACACCTTTTCCCTATATAAACTCATGATCATCGGCATGGCGCTCCTTCTGGGTGCATGTAGCGCCACCAGTCTACAGACACAACCTGCCGATCTGGGCAAAGCCTCTAGCCTTGAGGCCATGCTAGAAGTCATCAACCAACCTGGACCAATCCTGTTCGAAAAACATCTTGCTGGGAACTGGTCCGTCCCACTTTCTGGTTTACTTAACCTGGATCACCCGGAAGCGATTGCCGCCGGCCTTGAGGATCGCCAGGAACCAATTGAAATCAACGTTTACCTGCTAAAGCATCCCATTTTCGGAAATTTCCTGATCGATTCTGGGGTCTCGGAAAGCATAAAAGATATCGAACAAAATACAGATTTGTCGTTTCTCATCAAGAAGGCAATGGACTTGAATATCGGTGTGCAAACGACGACAGCGCAACTGGTGGAGCAGGCTGGTGGTATAGACGGGGTCTTCCTGACCCATATTCATCTTGATCATATTCTAGGCATTAAGGATCTTGCCATGAACACACCGGTTTATCTTGGCAGTGGCGATGCGGAAAATCGTAAGCTCGAGCATCTGGTCACCCAGGGTTCAACAAACCGACTGCTGGGTATGGCGGGGACACTCAGAGAATGGAAATTTGATGGGACCGGGGTGATTGATATTTTTGGTGACGGATCTCTGTTTGCTATTCGATCAGCTGGACACTCCCCTGGGTCCACTGCTTATCTTGCACGCACCACAATGGGGCCGCAGTTATTAGTCGGTGATGCGAGCCACACAACCTGGGGTTGGACCCATGGTGTTGAGCCTGGCACCTATTCCGATGATCAAGTTGCCAGTGTAGAGAGCTTACATAGACTCATCAAAATCACTGTGGACAATCCGCAAGTTCAGGTTCATCCAGGGCATCAGTCTTTCTAATGCCTCGGCGTTAAATTTCGAATCTAGATCCAACCTATCACCTGCTGTGATGGTCAGCTATTCAAACACTCGTTTCACCGTGTTTAACAGGCTATTTCGTTGACAAGACATAGGATATTTACAACAATCCGCGCTCGTTTTTGGACAGAATCTAAACCTGTCCCCACGCGGTAACCATCCACACGTTATAGAAGTCGAAAAAAAAGAGGTAAACTATGTATTTTCCTATTGCGGGCAATCGCTCGTATTCCCATTCACCCCGCTTGCTACGTCTAGCGATTGCTGCTGCCGCTGTTTTTTCAGTTGCTGGTGCAAACGCAGCCGATCAGTATGCCGGGTTAGAAGAAGTTGTTGTAACTGCTGAAAAGCGCGCCTCAACAGTTCAAGACACTGCCATTGCTGTAAGTGCGTTCGACGCCGCTGCATTGGAAGATCGTCAAATCGCCACAACATCTGATCTACAGTTTTCTGTACCTAACATGTTGTTTACTAAAGGAAACTTTACTGGCAGCAATATCGCAATCCGCGGTGTTGGTAACAGTGCCGTTGCTGCGTCTTCTGATGCAGGTGTCGGGGTTCACATCAACGATGTTTATCTAAATGCACCTCGAATTTTCGAAGCTGAATTCTACGATATGGAACGCCTCGAGGTACTTCGCGGTCCTCAAGGAACACTTTATGGTCGAAACACCACAGCCGGTGTTGTCAATTTGATCACTGCAAAGCCTGATTCTGAACTTGCCGCAAACTTTAATATCGAAGTCGGCGACTACAACAGCCGCAAGTTTAACGGCATGATCAACGTACCGGTTACCGATGCTATTGCAACGCGTCTTGCGGTTCATACCTTAAAGCGTGACGGTTATACCGACAATGACTACACAGGCAACGATATTGATGATCGTGATCTGTGGTCTGCACGTTGGACAACAAATTTTGATTTCACCGATAGAACATCTGCTTCTTTCATGGTTTCTTACTTTGAAGAAGACGACAAACGTTCACGCGTAACCAAACAACTATGTACAAAAGATACGCGTGGCGCACAGGGCCTTGGTTGTTCACCTGATTCAAAAGGTTTTTCAACACCTGATGATCAAGCAACTATTGGTACTGCATTAACTGACCTTTTGACCGCACAAGCGATCTATCAGGAAAATGTTTTTGGTAGCACCGCACTGCCCAAGTTCTCCAACAATGTTGGCCTGGACTCTGGTGCGCTATTGACCTTCCAAAACAGCATTCGCGGTATTTTGAAGCCTTCACTACTGGCTGCTGGTGTACCTGATGCCGTCATCGAATCTCAATTTGATTCCTTTGTTGCAAATGGCTTCTCTGGTCTTGCACAAGATTCATTTGAAAATAGCGTCAATCCAACTGATCTACGAACTGTTGTTGCCGACTTTGATCCTGAGTACTACACAGACGAGTTGATCACGACTTTAGAATTCACCCATGACTTCGATCAGTACAGCTTGACTGCAATCACCTCGTATCATGAAGTTGAATATGAAGCGAAAACTGACTATGACTGGGCCGTGCCTTCAGTAAACATGAACACACCCGTGACTTACCTGGCTGAAGATACCCCGATCACCACCAACTTCGCACAAGGTGTTGACCGATCCCAGGCAGACACAGAACAGTGGAGCCAACAGTTCCGTCTTTCTTCTGATTTTGACGGCGACTTCAACTTTATTGCTGGTGCCTACTACATGAACTTCGAATCTGAAGGTCACTACAATGTATACAGCTCTGGTTTGTCTGCTTATGCAGCTGCTGGCGGTCTAGCTTCTATCGTCGAGACCCTGTTTGGTGTTCCTGCTGCAGCTTTACCTGCAGAACAGTCTTTCTACGACAGCCATACTATCTATGAAGTCACTACATGGGCTTTATTCGGTGAAGGTTACTACAACCTGTCAGACGAAACGAAGATCACCCTTGGTCTACGTTATAGCGACGAAACTAAAGAAGTTCAGTCACGACTACTTTATGTAGACCTTGCCCGTAGCGTCACAGACCCTTTCAGCGACCAGGAAGAAGACTGGCAAGAAGTGACTGGTAAGCTCGGCATTGATCATTATGCGGACCTTTCTTTCACAGACGAGACTTTGCTTTACGCAACAATCGCTCGTGGTTATAAAGGTGGCGGTTTTAATCCACCAGCAACAACCCCTGGTGCCTACTCTGAAACTTTCGAGCCTGAGTACATCAACTCACTAGAACTTGGCGCGAAAAGCCGTTTGTTGGACAACCGTCTACAAGCTAACTTGTCCTTCTTCTACTATGACTACTCAAACCTTCAGATTTCACAGATCGTCAATCAGGCTGGTATCAATGAAAACGTTGATGCGACTGTCTCTGGTCTGGAAGCTGAGTTCATGTATGCGCCAACACCAAACTGGTTGTTCTCACTTAACGTTGCTTACCTTGATACAGAGATTGGCGATGCACTCAGTGTTGACTCAGCTAACCCTGCCCAGGGTGGCCCGGTGATTAATGTGTTTGGTAACCTGGTTCCTCTTGGTGTAGCTGGTGCAATTCCTGCAACTCAAGTTGATCTTGACGGTAATGACCTGCCTAACTCTCCTGAATACAGCGTTAATGCTTTCGCTGAATACACTCAGGAAATCAGCAATGGCATGACGATTGTTTACCATGCTGACTACTTCTGGCAGGACGAGTACTACACACGTAACTTCAACACAGCTGCAGACGAGGTTGACTCATGGTCTGTTTCTAATGCTTCTATCACGTTGAATGCAGCGGACTACAGCTGGCACGTAAAACTGTGGGCGAAAAACCTACAGGACGACGACAACATCACAGGTCACTATACGACTGATGCTGTTTCAGGCTTGTTCACTAACGTGTTCGTACTTGAGCCACGCACTTACGGTTTAACCTTTGGTATGGAAATGTAATCCAGACACTAAATCGTCTTAAGTAGTAATGAAAAAGGGGCATTGATTGCCCCTTTTTTTTATTGTGAAAAGCGAAACTAGCGAGGGGGCTTAACCCCCCGCTAGTCTTCCTCGGCAGGCTCTACCTGTTGACCAGGTAAAGTTTTAGAACTCGAATGTTGAAACTTTACATTCTCAACATCTTGAAATAAAGCCCTTGCTCGCCATAGGGCGATTGTTGGTATGGCGAAGATTATCCCTGTCACCAAAGAAGCTATTGGTCCACCACCACGACTATCCCCCATTGCTGGTCCAGAAATTATGTTGAACACCACCATGGCGATTACAATCTGGGCACAGTAAACCGCTGCCCAGGGCCACATCCATGACTTCATCTTCCAAAAGCCGTAGGCGCCAGCGCCATATATCAGCCAGTGAACCGGTTCTGTTAATTTTGCCGGCCAGCCTCGTAAGGTAAATCCAAACCAGATCTCCTCCCAGCGTTCAAACGGTTTGGTGAACATGTCAAAGGGCATATAGATAAAGGTCATATAGATACAGAAGAACCAGATTAGATTCATCCACCAGGGGCGTTTAGCCCATTCGTTTCTCAATGCGTCCATGTCTTCGTCTAACGGCTTCTATACGCCAACCTTACCCTGTAGAAAAAATTGTTCAACAACTGAAAAAAACTCAAGTGTGTAATGGATATCTGCAGGGTATTATTACGCCCATGATTCAAGCACAAGAAGCACTCGCTCGTCTGAAAGAAGGCAACCATCGATTTGCATCAGGTAAATCTGACTACAACCCCAACTTACATGCCTCACAGCGTAGTTTGCTAGTAGATGGGCAAACGCCATTCGCCGTTGTACTAGGTTGCTCAGATTCTCGGGTGCCTGTCGAGATGATTTTTGATCAGGGCTTTGGCGACCTGTTCGTCATCCGGGTGGCTGGGAATGTGGTTGCATCATCGCAAATTGGCAGCATCGAGTTTGCCGCGGATTTGTTTAATGTGCGACTCGTCGTGGTGATGGGTCATACAGGTTGTGGTGCAATCGCCGCAACCATCGATGCTTTAAAATCTGAATCCAACGAGGATATTGGTAGCATTCGCTCGATCGTCGATCGTATTAGACCTGCCATTGAGGGCTTACTAGAGACAGATCTCGCTCATGATCCTGAAGCACTAAAGAAGCAGGCAGTGCGCGCCAATGCGAGGATGTCCGTCAATTCATTGCGGCACGGTTCTAACATTCTTGAAAACCTCATAGAAAAACAAGGCCTGCTTATTGTTGGCGCTGAATATTGTCTCGAGACTGGTGTTGTAGATTTCTTTGAGGCGCCACTAGGAACCGACAATGCCTCCGTCCTTGCGCCGGATCGCCAGGGTAGCGTCCCTGGGGATAGTTTTCTGGTCAGGCTGGGCGGGAAAATTAGTCAACTCTGGGCTGCCTTTACCAGGATGCTGAAAATTCACAAATAGGGTTCTTCTATCAGGTGTGGTCGTGATACCGGTAATTTCGCAACCCGGCACACCGTAAAGCAATCGCTTCACCTCACCTGTATTGATGTCAGCGACCAACAATTGATTGTTGTGATCCTCACGCTGATCACCATCGGTTTCAATAAAAAGTCGACCATCTGGGTCGGCCCAGAGACCATCTGGACTCGAATAAGAATTTTCATCCTCAAAACCATCTGATGACATCAATAATATCTCCCAGCTAAAGGTGCTATTCGTCGGGTCCCCGTCCTCCTGCCAGCGTAGTATATGACCATGAGGATTCGGCGCTTGTGGGTTAGCTGCATTGGGGGTTTTGCGTTTTGTATTGTTAGTCAAGGAACAAAAAACCGAACCATCAGGCCCAACGCTGGTCCACTCCGGGCGATCCATATCCGTTGCCCCAACAGCCGTTGCTGCAAGTCTGGCATGAACGAGAATGTCAGCCTGATCCTTAAACCTGGCTTTTAATGCCGGGTTATCCATGGTCAGTGGTAACCAGACACCCTTTCCACCTGCATCGAAACGCGCGACAAATAGTGTGCCTTCATCAAGTGGACTGCGACCCTGAGCACGCATGATCTCCCAGTTGTCAGCAGAGACAAACTTATAAATATGTTCAAAGCGTTGATCATCACCCATGTAAATAACTATGCGCCCATCTTTGCTTACACCGTGGGCGGCACCTTCATGCTTCATACGACCGAGCGCGGTTCTTTTTACCGGCGGTTTATTCGGTTGCATCGGATCAATCTCGACTACCCAACCAAAGCGATTTTGTTCATTTGCATATTGCCCATTGGCAAGATCAAAGCGTGGATCAAACTTGTGCCAGTGATAGCCAGCGCCATGCTGATTAAGACCATAACGCCGCTGGGCCTCTGTGAGAGGTATCCCGGTTGAGGCAGCAAAATACAAATTAAAATTTTCCTCACAGGTCAAATAGGTACCCCAGGGTGTTCGACCGTTCGAGCAGTTTGCAAAGGTCCCCAGATAAGGATTGTTTGCCGCATTCTTTATGAAGCCAGAACCGGCAACTGGACCACTGAATGTCACAGGAGAATTTGGGTGTATCCGCCGGGCATAGTGACTTTTGACCCGCTGCCAGCCACTATCGGTTCTAGTGATTTCGACAATGCTTGCACCAACTGCATGTTGAGAAGCCCTCACCTGTTCAAGGCTGGTTGGCACATCAACACCAAGCACGTGTTTGTTTGTGCCGTATTCATGGTTGATCGCAAGCAAGCCACGATAGCCATCATTGCTCAAAGGGAAATAGGCCATACCATCATGGCCAATACCCATTTGTTGCTGTTGCTGCTGGGACGATGGCGGATAACTAAATGCGGGGCCATCAGGTTGCAACGGCGTGCCCCAGGGGATGAGGACTTCATATTCATATTCATCGGCAATCACTGGCAACGGGCTTTTGCCCGCGGCAAAAGGGACAGGGGTGAAACCAACTAACTCACCAGCCTGCCCCTTTGTGGTCGCAAAACTACAGCCCG
>CBDUKY010000093.1:0-9146 GCA_965367925.1 uncultured Pseudomonadales bacterium
GGCCGGTAAATTCAGGAAAGTTATTTGTCTTGTGTAGTCTGTCGAGTGCTTCTCGCCAACGACCCTTATAGACAAGATCGTTCCACTCTGGGATCAGATTATGAATCGGGCAGCCATCGTTGGATTGGCAAAAAGGGACACCGCAATCCATACAACGAGCACCTTGCTGCTCCAGGTGCGCAGGGTCATGCTCAGTGTAGATCTCTTTAAAATCTAACAGGCGCTCGCGAGGGTTGCGATAAGGTTCGACCTCGCGAGCATATTCTTTAAAACCTGTAGGCTTACCCATATAAATCTCTTACTACTCGTTAATATTGGCCAGCTGCTATCACAGCTGCCCGCTGTTAATCACAATCCTTTCGATTATGCGGTTGCGCTAACCTGTTGGTTATTAGCAATTTCCTGTAGTACACGCTTATAGTCAATTGGCATCACTTTTACGAAATTGCCAAGCTCTTCGGCCCAGTTGTCCAGAATATGTCTAGCAACGGTGGACCCGGTGTACTTGAAGTGATTACTGATCAATAACTGCAGATCTGCGATATCGCTATCATCGACTAGTGACTCAAGTTCAAAAGTTTCTTGATTGCATTTGGAGGCAAAGTCACCTTGTTTGTCCCAGACGTAAGCGATACCGCCGCTCATACCGGCACCAAAGTTTCTGCCAGTGCCGCCGAGAATAACAGCCTTACCACCAGTCATATATTCGCAACCGTGATCGCCTATGCCTTCAACTACGGCTGTTGCGCCACTATTGCGAACACAGAAACGCTCAGCAGCAACGCCGCGGAAATAGGCTTCGCCGCTAATTGCGCCATAGAGAACAACGTTGCCAACAAGAATATTGTCTTCTGCTTTAAAAGTACTGTTCCGTGGTGGGTAGATGGCAATCTTGCCACCAGATAGCCCTTTACCAACATAGTCGTTGGCATCGCCTTCGACCTGAATCGTTATGCCAGACGCGAGCCAGGCACCAAGACTCTGGCCAGCTGAACCGTTTAGTTTGATATTGATAGTATCTTCCGGCAGTAGTTTGCCATTGGTAGCTTTCGCTACTTCATGGGACAGCATGGTACCAACCACGCGGTTGATATTGATTACCGGAAGTTCTATATCGACTTTCTTGCCTTCAGTGAGTGCAGGCGCGGCAAGGCGAATAAGTTCGTTATCCAGTGCCTTTTCAAGCCCATGATTTTGAGCAATGGTCCTGTAGGTCTCCGTGCCCTCATAAACAACTTTGGCAGGAGAGAGAATAGACGAGAAGTCGAGCCCATTAGACTTCCAATGGGTGATGGCTTTGTTGGTCTCAAGTACATCTACCCGGCCAACCATCTCATTGATATTGCGGAAACCCAGTTGCGCCATGATAAGTCGTAGTTCCTCGGCAACCATAAACAGATAGTTGACGACATGTTCTGGCTTACCACTGAATTTCTTGCGGAGTTCCTCATCCTGGGTGGCGATACCAACCGGGCAGGTATTGAGATGACACTTACGCATCATGATACAACCCAGGGTAATAAGCGGCGCAGTTGCAAAACCGAATTCTTCAGCGCCAAGGAGTGCTGCCATGGCAACATCGCGGCCGGTCTTAAGTTGACCATCGGTTTGCAGATAAACCCGTGAACGGAGATTGTTCATCACCAGGGTTTGATGGGTCTCGGCAATGCCGAGCTCCCAGGGTAATCCAGCATGTTTGATGGACGTCAAAGGTGATGCACCTGTGCCGCCATCGTGACCAGCGATCACGAGATGATCGGTTTTTGCTTTCGTGACACCCGCGGCAATAGTGCCGACGCCTATCTCTGAGCCGAGCTTAACGCTAATACGAGCAGAGGGGTTGGCATTCTTCAGGTCATGAATAAGCTGCGCGATATCTTCAATTGAATAGATGTCGTGGTGTGGTGGTGGACTGATAAGTCCCACGCCAGGCGTTGAGTGGCGTATACGAGCAATGTTTTCATCCACCTTGTTGCCAGGAAGTTCGCCACCTTCACCAGGCTTGGCACCCTGGACGATCTTAATCTGTAATTCGTCAGAATTTGCAAGATACCAGATAGTGACACCGAAGCGACCAGAGGCAACCTGTTTGATCGCTGAACGTTTGGAATCACCATTTGCCATGGGCGTAAATCGTTCTGGGTCTTCACCACCTTCACCAGTATTTGATTTACCACCAAGACGATTCATAGCAATGGCCAGAGATTCATGGCTTTCTGCTGAAATCGAGCCAAAACTCATGGCACCAGTACAGAATCGCTTAACGATTTCGCTGGCAGGTTCAACTTCAGAGATATCGATAGGTCCACCGTTAACGCCTTCCTTAAAGGTTAACAATCCTCTAAAGGTGCAACGACGAGTGGATTCTTCGTTAATATGTTTTGCGAACGCCCAGTACGCATCCTTGTCATTGGTTCTAGCTGCATTCTGGAGGCTTGCGATTGCAGTAGGGTCCCACATGTGGGCGTCGCCAGTTTTACGCCAGTGGAAATCACCTGGATTGGGCAAGAGTGGAATTCGATTCTCATCTCTGGGTGGATAGCCAATCGCATGGCGCTGTTTCATTTCTTTAAACAGCGTGCTGAAGTTAACGCCCTGGACACGACTTGCAGTACCTACAAAGCAGCGATCGACAATCTCGTCTGCAAGACCAACAGCCTCAAATATCTGTGCGCCCTTGTATGACTGCAGGGTTGAGATACCCATTTTCGCCATCACCTTAAGCATGCCTTTCGCGACTGCTTTCTTGTATGCCGCAACAATACTGTCGTCTGTTGGGTAGTCTTTATCGCTTAACAAGCCATCTATCTTGGCTTGCCAGAGAGATTCAAATGCCAGGTAAGGATTGATGGCATCCGCGCCATAGCCGGTTAGCAGGCAATGATGATGTACTTCTCGTGCCTCACCAGATTCGACAACGAGGCCGATTCTTGTTCGCTGGTGAGTTGCGACAAGATGGTGATGAACTGCACCACAAGCAACCAGAGAGCTTATAGGCATCTTCTCTTTGGAGATATTCCGGTCAGAGAGAATTAGCATTGAGTAGCCGTCAGCAATTGCGGCACTGGCTTCCTGGCAAATTCTATCGAGCGCATCTGCTAAACCCTGTTCACCCTGTGCGTGCTCGAAGGTGATATCAATGGTTTGCGTCTTCCAACCGCGGTAATCCATGTGTTTGATTGAGCTTAGTTCTTCATTGCTCAAAATAGGATGCGGCATCTTTAAACGATGGGCGTGTTGCGGTGAGACTTCTAATAAGTTGGCTTCAGGACCGATGAAGCACTCCAGGGACATCACCACTTCTTCGCGGATTGAGTCGATGGGTGGATTCGTAATCTGGGCAAACAATTGCTTGAAGTAGTCGTAAATCATCCGGGACTTATCGGACAAACAAGCGAGTGCTGCATCGTTACCCATTGAGCCGAGCGGGTCTCTGGCTTCTGTAACCATAGGCAAGAGCATAAATTGCATGGTCTCGACGGTGTAGCCGAATGCCTGCATTCGCGGAATAACATCATCTGGTGAGAAGCCATGATTATCTGGCACCGTTGGAATCTCAGAGAGCGCGATTGCTTCCTGTTTTAACCATTCGCCGTAAGGTCTGCGGTTGGCAAAGTCGTGCTTAAGCTCGTCGTCCGGGATCATGCGACCCTGTTCAAAGTCGATGAGTAGCATTTTGCCTGGCTGTAGGCGACCCTTGGTAACCACGGTGGCAGGATCGACGGGTAGAACGCCAACCTCAGAGGCCATGATGACCCTGTCATCATTAGTAATATAGTAACGGCTAGGGCGCAGGCCATTCCTGTCTAGTACAGCGCCAATATAGTGACCGTCTGAGAATACGATAGAAGCTGGACCATCCCATGGCTCCATGATCGCAGAGTTAAATTCGTAGAAATCACGCTTGTCCTGAGGCATGTTGGTATCTGATTGCCAGGCCTCTGGAATCATCATCATAACGGCTTCTTGCAGTGTTCTGCCGGACAGTAATAAAAACTCCAGGACATTGTCGAAGGTGCCTGAATCAGAAAAATCAGGTTCAACAATTGGAAATAGCTTTTTAATGTCATCGCCAAATAGTGGTGATTTGGCTACCCCTTCACGGGATGCCATCCAGTTTTTGTTGCCGCGTAGGGTGTTAATTTCACCATTGTGGCTCATATATCGGTTTGGCTGAGCACGATCCCATGATGGGAAGGTGTTAGTCGAAAATCGTGAGTGAACCATCGCTAGATGAGTTTCAAAACGCTCATCCTCGAGGTCGAGGTAAAAAGGAAATAGCTGTGCTGGTGTCAGCATGCCTTTGTAGACAATGACATTAGTCGACAAGGAGCAGGCATAGACCATATGCGCTTCTTTTAAATTAGACTCGCGACGAAGCTGCCTGGTGAATCGGCGTCTGATGAGATAGATAGCCCGATCAAATTCTTCCGCTGTACTGCAGTTTGACGCGACAAAAAGCTGTTCAATGGTTGGTTGTGCATCTCTTGCAGCAGGACCAACGTCTGCTTTGTCAGCATCTATGGGTACGGGGCGCCAGGTAATGAAAGTCTGACCCTGGGCAGCAATAATCGATTCTATCGTTTGTTTGCAGAAGGCGCGCTCCTGCTCATCCTGCGGCAGGAAAATATTGCCGACAGCGTACTTGCCTGGTTCAGGTAGGGTAAAGCCGTCTTCTTCAGCAATAGCAGCAAAAAAGCTGTAGGGCAGTGCCATAAGAATACCGGCGCCATCGCCTGTGTTTTCTTCGAATCCACAACCACCCCGGTGATCCATGCGAGAGTTGATGTGATAAGCATCTTGCATGATCTGATGACTTGGTACGCCCTTGATATTGGCCACGAAACCAACGCCACATGAGTCTTTCTCATTGGCTGGATCGTATAAGCCCACCTTGGCGGGGAATGCGCCTTTCTTCTTTATGCTGTCGTTCATTCAGTGTCCATCTATCCCATAGCACGTACATCAATAAGGCTTCGACTAAACGGTAAAGCGCCTAGTGAATTTCCTCAGATACATCAAAGTGGAATGCTTTAGTTTGCTGCTTGAAACTCTTGTGGAGTTCGCCTAACGAAACCTGACCCATGGTATAACCCCGGCTTCCGGCGGGTCGAAAACAATACCACTGATCGCTGTAAAGTCAAGCATTCGGGTAGCTATGAAATATTGGAATCCCAGTCATAACGCACTGTTTTTTAACATATTTTTCATGTTGGTGCGATGCAAAAAGTGGAGGAAGCTTCAGTCTTTCACAATCTACTGCTGAGGACTCTGCCTGAATGGGATTCTTCAGGTATAATCTCGACCTTTTTCGTGTAACCGCAAGGAAACAAAATGAAACAACCTGTTCGCGTGGCCGTCACAGGCGCTGCTGGTCAAATCAGCTATTCACTCCTATTTAAAATTGCCTCGGGGCAGATGTTGGGAGCAGACCAGCCAATCATCCTGCAGTTGTTGGAAATCGAACCGGCAATGGAGGCTTTGAGCGGCGTTGTTATGGAAATCGATGATTGTGCCTTTCCACTGGTACAACAAATTATTCAGACATCTGATCCCAATGTTGCTTTTAAAGACGTTGAATGTGCACTGTTAGTTGGCTCAAGACCAAGAGGGCCAGGTATGGAACGAAAAGATTTGCTTGAAGCGAATGCGGCAATCTTTTCTGTTCAGGGCAAAGCACTGAATGACAATGCTTCAAAATCTGTAAAAGTGTTGGTTGTTGGAAATCCGGCAAACACCAACTGTTTAATCGCGCAACGTAATGCGCCAGATCTTGACCCAAGACAGTTCACTGCGATGACAAGACTAGACCACAATCGCGCCATGACGCAGTTGGCCCAAAAAACAGGTAATCATGTGACTGAGGTGAGTGGTCTTGCTATCTGGGGTAATCACTCCGCAACGCAATATCCAGATATTACTGCTGCCAGCGTGGCGGGTAAGCCAGCCACGGACCTTGTTGATCAGGATTGGATTGCCAATGAATTTATCCCAACTGTACAACAGCGTGGTGCGGCAATTATTAAAGCGCGAGGCTTGAGTAGCGCAGCTTCAGCTGCCAATGCTGCCAGCGAACATATGCATGATTGGGTACTGGGTAGTGATGGCAAGGTTGTCAGCATGGGTGTATATGCCGATGGAAGTTATGGTATTGAGAAGGGGCTTATCTATTCTTTCCCATGTATCTGCGAGGGTGGAGACTGGAAAATCGTATCTGGTTTAACCGTGACACCTTTCAGTCAGGAAAAGATGACTGAAACCGAAACCGAGCTTCGAGAAGAGCGTGATGCAGTTAGTGATCTGCTGCCTGCTTAAAGAAATTGGTTTAATTAGCCGATCAAAAGCCCTGCTTCAGCAGGGCTTTTTCGTTCTGGCCCTCATGTTACTCAGCGCATGTTCTGGCCCGGCAGACAGGCAGCCTCTGGATGAAAATGCGAGGGTTCTGGCCTTTGGAGATTCTCTTACCTTTGGTACCGGGGTTGCTCGCCAAGATGCCTATCCGCGGGTGCTGGAAACTTTAATTGGTAGATCAGTTGTAACTTCCGGGGTGCCGGGCGAAACCTCTTCAGAAGGGCTCCGTAGACTCAAATCGGTGCTGGGTAAAAATCAATATGACCTGGTCATACTTTGCCATGGTGGAAATGACATATTACGTAGATTACCTGCCTCAACAACAGAAAAAAATATTCGCCAGATGATAGAAATGAGCAGCGCGCACGGCGCGGAAGTTCTGCTAGTCGCGGTCCCAGGGTTTGGATTATTTCCAAAACCTGCCGATTACTATGAGGACATCGAGTCGAGCATGGATGTGATTGTTGAGTGGGATATTCTTTCAACGCTAGAAGCTGATGTCTCTCGAAAATCAGATCAAGTGCACTTTAATAAGCAAGGTTATGCGGATATGGCGGAAGCCATCGCGGCACTATTGGCGGATGAGGGGCTAATCTAACAACCCTCTCAGGGTGAGGCAATCAGCAGTGTGACCGGTTTATCTATGGTTTCGATATGCAGTGATTTTGCCGAATGCGGGATGAGAAATGCGGCTTCTGGCTCAAGACCATTTTGATTGACCGTCGCTTCACCGGAAATGCCGATGACGAGACAATATTGCTCAAGGTCCAGTTCGAGACTTGAGTGAGGCTCGAGTTGAATTCGATGACTCTTAAAAACGCCAAAATCTGCTATCTCTTCAATTTGATATGAGTCGCTTGAATCGATTAGCCGCAGTGGTTGATCTGGCGCTGGGGTAGTTAAAACCCGTGTCATTGCCGCTTCGGTATCCCAGTGATTCTGGGTCAGTACCTTCTGGGCAAAGGATAAGATATGTCGCTCGTAATGAGCGGTTTGGAATTCGATAACCCGTACACCATGCTGCAAAGAGTGTGGGAAGAATGGCTCAACTTTTATAACGTCTCCAACAGCGATGTTCCGCAGGTGGGTAAAGCTATACATGAGCTCGCGCTTTTTTGCTTCTTGCTCGATCAGATGTGCCGGCAGTTGCTGTGTCCAGCTATTTAAAAGCTCAGGTGGCAAGGCTGTGTCTGCTGGCATCTTGTGAGCCAGGCGTTTTTGATCCAAAAGCTGGTCAATCTCATTTCGAGTCTTTTGATAATCCTTAACGGCGGCAATATAGGCAGCTTTAAACGCGGCATCTGACTCAAATGCTGATCGTTTTGTCTGAGAAAAGCCGTATCGAATCTGACCGATCTTATCTGGCCATACACTGGTATCTACATAGGTGACGACATAGACCTCGATCTTTTCCTCGTGAAGCTCGAAGTACAGATCACCAAGATTTTCATCGGGCAATGGATCAAGGATTTTGAGTAGCAGTGGCGCCTTTGGTCTGGATTCTCCAAGGCTTTGTTCTGGGTCCAGTTCGATAAGCCAGGGCAAAGGAATACCGCTTACGCTACAAATTCCACGCTGTTCTATCCCGGTGTACCAGACTTCGGCCCCCCAGGGCTTGGCGATGCGACAGGTTTCGAGACGCCAGGGCTCCCGGAGGGAAATAGCGCTGAGATTGTGCTGACGTAATAGTCGTTCGAATTGGGCTGCTGGTGCTCCATTGTCCAGAGAAATGGATTTTTCACGAAACACACTGCAGCTCAGCTTTTGGCCTTCGATCAGGCACAGGGCAGTTAATTCAATGGTCGTACCGTCGAGATAAGACTGGTGATGGCTAAAACTAAAGTGCAATAGCAGTGGATCGGCAGACTGGTAGTCTGCCAGAGTCTTTGCAGGATTAGCGACATGGCCTAACGATTTAATCATGGCCGAATTGTACCGTAGTTCGGCTGAAGATGAGTTGGAAGATACCAGGTCCGATTCTGGCTAGATCATTGGCCCACCATTCTCTATTCTAGATTGCATCTTCATAACAACGGGTGAATATCCGATGCTTTCGGACACCACCTTAAAACAATTTCAAGCTGCTCGACTAGCCAGAGATCCCAGGTTTGATGGCCGTTTCTATATTGGTGTGAAGACGACAGGTATCTATTGCCGACCAATCTGCCGGGTCAGGATGCCAATGGAGAAGAATGTCACCTACTTTCCGACAGCAGCGGCGGCTGCAGAGGCG
The DNA here is from genome assembly GCA_965367925.1 of uncultured Pseudomonadales bacterium. Taxonomy (GTDB): domain Bacteria; phylum Pseudomonadota; class Gammaproteobacteria; order Pseudomonadales; family Azotimanducaceae; genus JAHRVQ01. The sequence goes on from CBDUKY010000093.1 coordinate 8,585, forward strand.
GGATATAGACCCTGTCTTAGGTGTCGCCCTGAGTCCTCACCAGGTACACCAGCCTGGATGGGAACGTCTACCACGGTGAATCGTGCCCTGAGATTAATTGGCGAGGGGGCGCTTGATGAAGCTTCCATTGACGTCTTGTCAGAGCGATTAGGTATTACCCCAAGACATCTCAGCCGATTGTTTTCCCGACATCTGGGGGCCTCGCCAAAAGCAGTAGCCCAGACACGGCGGTTGCTGTTTGCAAAAAAACTACTGAATGAAACGGATCTGTCCATGACCGAAGTGGCATTGTCTGCCGGCTACAAGAGTGTTCGCCGTTTCAATGATCATTTCAGACAAACCTATGCAAAGACCCCAGGAGCCCTGCGGACCAGTCGTCAACCGGGTCCGCAGCAGGATGTTGATGACGGGTGCGCAGACTTTGAACTCAAGCTGGGCTATCGGCCGCCATTTGATTTCGACGGTGTACTGGGTTTTTTAAAAGTAAGAGCAACACCTGGCATTGAATTGGTCGGCCCAGACTTTTACAGCCGGACGATCCAGCTTGGTGACACGATTGGCT
>CBDUKY010000094.1:0-9128 GCA_965367925.1 uncultured Pseudomonadales bacterium
CTTTCCCGTCGCTGGTAGTTTTGCCCGCACTGTCGTCAACTTCAGTAGCGGTGCGACCAGTCAGATTGCGAGTTTGATAACCGCTGGGTTTGTCTTGATAACGCTAGTTGGTTTCGGCTGGTTTTTTTACTATCTGCCAAAAAGTGTATTGTCCGCGATTATCATCCTGTCTGCCTGGCAACTCATTGACTGGCATGGCATTGGAAAAATATTTGCCTTCAATATCACGGACACTGTGACCTTCATCTTTACCTTCGTTGCAGTACTCGTGCTCGGTGTTGAATCAGGCATTATGATTGGAATTGGGATTTCATTCGTCCTACTGATCCGCAGTAGTAGCAAGCCACATATTGCAATTGTTGGTCGTTGGCAGGGTACTGCACACTTCAGGAATGTGCTACGGCACGATGTTGATGTATTGCCACATGTGCTTGCGATTCGTATTGATGAAAGTTTCTACTTTGTAAATTCCCGCTATATTGAAACCTTCGTCCTCAATAAGGTGGCGGACAATCCAGAACTTGAGCACATTCTACTAAGTTGTACTGGCACAAATTTCATCGACATAAGCGGCCTTGAAATGTTGGAGTTGTTGTCAGAAAGTCTGGAGGAAGTAGGGGTTACCTTACATCTTGCAGAGGTGAAGGGACCGGTTATGGATAAGCTGAAAGAAACCGAGTTCTATCAGCGCATGAGTGGTGAGATTTTCTTTACAACAGATATTGCCATGAAGGCATTGGCAGAGAGAAAGTCCAACAAGCAGGTGGCCAGCGATTGAATCAAAGCCAATTCTGCGGTATCAATGGCTTTTCAAAATTACTAGTGAGGAACCCGTATGCATACTAAAACTGTCGAATATCAGGCCGGTGACACGACCCTTGAAGCATATGTCACTTATGATGACAGCGTTACAGGTCCTCGTCCTGCGGTACTGATTGCCCATGACTGGTCCGGACGACGTGAGTTCGCAACAAGTAAAGCGGATGAAATGGCGAAACTGGGTTATGTCGGTGTTGCCATCGATATGTATGGTAAAGGTGTATTTGGCTCTGATACTGATATCGATCTCAATTCATCGTTAATGAATCCCCTGGCAGAAGATCGCGCGCTGCTACGAGAACGAATCAATGCCGCGCTACCAGTTGTTAGAAAGCTTGATGTAGTTGACGAAAAGAAAGTCGCAGCCATGGGGTATTGCTTTGGTGGCATGTGTGTTCTTGAGTTAGCAAGATCAGGTGCCGATGTGCTCGGTGTCATCAGTGTTCACGGAATTTTTAGTCCAGGTGACGTTGCGAATGAGAAGATCACAGCGAAAGTACTTTGCCTCCATGGCCATGACGATCCTATGGTGCCACCAGAACAGGTGTTAGCACTGCAAACGGAATTGACGGAAGCTGGTGTTGATTGGCAGGTCCATGCTTACGGCGGCACCATGCATGCGTTTACAAATCCAGATGCAAACAACCCTGACTTCGGCACCCAGTTCAACCCAACAGTAAACGATCGTGCCACCCGGTCTATTGATAATTTCCTAACGGAAATTTTCGCCTGATATTGCTTTACCGATAAACCAGACGCGGTAAGTGACAACTAAAAGTTGTCCTTCCTGCGTCTTGTTTCAGCAAATACCGCAACAAGATCACCGCCATCAAGACCGGGATTATGCTGCAAGGCAGGGCTGTCAGGTCGCAGGAATGGATTTGTGGCTTTCTCATCGCCCAGGGTTGAAGGCACTGTTGGCTTGCCCTCTGCGCGCAATGCGTCGATTTGTTTTGCTCGCGCCTGTAGGGCGTCATTCTCTGGTTCTACCGACAAGGCAAAGCGCGCATTACCTTGTGTATATTCGTGTGCACAGTAGACGGTAGTATCGTCAGGCAATTGAATAAGTTTTGTAAGACTCTGCCACATCTGGGCCGGCGTACCCTCAAATAGTCGACCGCAGCCGAGAGCAAACAAAGCATCTCCGGAGAATAGTATTTTGTCGTCAGGAAAATAGTAGGCGATATGGCCGATAGTATGGCCAGAAACATCAAATATCTGTGCGGTATGATTGCCAAAAGTGTATTGGTCGCCATCGGTAACCTGCACATCAATACCTGGAATTCTCTCTGCATCCGGTCCAGAACCAACAATCGTACAGTGCCACTGTTCTTTAAGCGCTAAATTGCCACCAGCGTGATCGAAATGATGGTGGGTATTGAGAATGTGCGTTAAGGACCAGCCTCTGGCAGCCAGCGCATCATTGATCGGACCGACTTCTGGTGTATCAATGGTCGCGGTGAGGTTAGCTTCAGTATCATGAATCAGATAACCATAGTTGTCTGAAAGACAAGGAAATTGAACGACTTCTAACATCTAGATGCTCCTGCTTGGCACGGTTTGCAATGGGATTCGTTAATTGGCGTTGGCATAAACAACCATGTGGCGATTAAAGACGATTTTCTTACCTTGACGATAAAGTACAAGGAAGTGATCTTTTTGATTCATCACGTCTGAAACACGTGTCTCCTCTGCCAGGGTTGGATAAACCACACCGTAGAGTATTTGATCATTACTAAAATGGGCCACCATTGAATGGGGTGGGTAGGGTGTCTGGGATTTAACCTCATCATCATTTTGATCTGTTTCAACGTAAGTAATGTGTTCCTTGTTGATTAGCCGAAATGCACCTGCATCGCTTTCAAAAGAAAAGAACATTTCATCATCATCGTTGAGAAAATCTTCCACCAGTGGATTTCCGCCTGCGGAGATAAGGTCTTCAGTGACCCACAAGGTGCCGGGGATAGATTCATCGTTGGCGAGATTTAGCACGACAGCTACTGGGATCTTGGGAATTTCGTACATAATTTAATCCTGGTCGATATCCAACTGCACCGATTCTAACCGATAGTCTAGCAGTGACTCGCCTTCAAAACTAAACCAGCCTGTGATGCGCTTGCCGTTTAGTACCATCGGCAGCCAGTATCTATCATCTTCCCACATGCGGTCGAAGGGGATCTGATCCAGCGGTGTCCAGAGCGGTATGGCTTCCTCTGTCTCGGTCGGTGTACCGGTGTAGTCAGTGGCTGTGTAAATGTAGGCGTGAATACGGGGCATATCCTCTGCGTGAAAGAATAGTTCACCGCCTGGCTTAACATTGTGTGGCGTGATACAGAGTTCTTCCTGGGTCTCGCGAATTGCGCAAGCCATGGGCGTTTCGTCTGCCTCGATCCGGCCACCAGGACCATTGATGTTGCCGGCACCGAGACCACGCTTTTTGTGAATTAGCAGCACCTTGCCGGCTTTCACCACAAACATCAGGGTGGCGACCATTTCTGGTTCCCAGTTTTGCCAATCAATATTGGCGACTTTCATTCGATCAGCAACAGTCATTCAATCTAGTCCGGTTCTTCCAACGTTTTTGGTCAGTCATTGTTCTAAATATCGTGACTGACATCTGCCAGCAACAAGCTTGCCTTGAATCTGACAGGGTGCACAATAATTGTACGTCTTAGTCTAATATCACAAAGCCGCTGCCCTATAGCTCTGCTAGCCAATGCGTCGATACAAATCATTAGCTCAGCGGTTTCTGGCATGATGAAAATTGTCGTGGGTTTTAGTTGAGTTTAGCATTGACCTCGCCAATCAATACTGTAAATTTGGAACCTATCTTTACAAAAGGGGGTAGTGATAGATGTCGGTATTTGACGACGAGGATAGCCAGACAGTACGTTCACTCATGATGACGTTTGGTGGATTTATTGGCCTGACAGTATTTTTGATTCTGCTGGCGATATTTATCACCTGAACAGGGTTTCTTTGATACCGCTGAATACCTGGCTGAAAGGGCATGACTGCCCTGGTTTTTCAGCCAGGATATCAATTGGAGCGGTGTGCCCGCTCCATCTGGTTAATGTCTAGGCTGCTTGTTCGACACTGGCAGTGAGTTCACAAATCGCTTTAATAATATCGTCCCAGGCACCCTCGGGTAAGTCGTGCCCCATTCCCTTGACCTCTAAGAATTTCGAATTTTTGATATTCTCATGGGTATCCCTGCCGCCTTCGATAGGTACCAGACAATCATCCGTGCCATGAATAACCAATGCTGGTAGGTCTAGCTTATTTAGTCTGGGGCGACGGTCGCCATTGGCGGCGATTGCAGCCATTTGTCTTGCGACACCAATTGGGTAAAAGGATCGTTCAAAGGCTTGTATGGCTCTCTCTGTGGTTTTCGCAACATCTAGTTCAAAGCCCTTGCTACCAATGACCCGCGCATTGCTAATTGCGCGTTCGATGGATTCTTCAAGACTGTCAGGTCGCGGCGCGGTAAGTGCTTCCTGTGCTTCTTTTGTAGCAGAAGGCATTTCAGGATTGCCCGTTGTTGACATGATTGATGTGAGACTCAACGCTCTTGTTGGATGATTGCACGCGACTAGCTGGGCAATCATGCCACCCATTGAAGCACCACAAATATGTGCTTGTTTGATTTCGAGCGCATCCAGTAGACCAACACTGTCGTTTGCCATGTCATCAAGCGTATAAGGAACAGCCGGTGGCTTACCCTGTGCAAGGTTAGTCATCAGTTCGATCATGTCCACAGCTGGTGCATCATCTAGTTTGGTTGAAAGCCCAACATCCCGGTTGTCGTGGCGGATAACAAAATGACCCTTGTCTGCTAGTTGCTGGCAAAAAGCCTCATCCCAGTGAATCATTTGTGCGCCAAGCCCCATGATAAGCAGCAGGGCAGGGTTTGAGGCGTCTCCGAAAGTATCGTATTCGAGGGTCATTCCGTTCGAGATGACTTGTGGCATGGTTTACTCCTGGTTGGTTAACTATCGATAATTGAAAGAATAATTTCGCTGTCATTCTCTGACACGCGAGGCAGCGCTGGTAGATGACATTTTGCATGATCCGGGCTCAGGCATTTGCCAGAGGTAAGATCAAATTCATATCCATGCCAGGGGCAGCGGAGTACATTTTTATCTGCTGTGGTTGAAAGTGGACCGAGCAGGTGAGGGCAGACGGTGGGCACAACACTGATTTGATCCTCATCACATTGAACCTGAAAAGTGTGTCTGCCAAGTTTAATTTCCTGACTGGCGGTTAAGGGTTTCGCCAGAGCGATCTGATCTGGCCCCCTTGTTGTATCGTCAAGCTGTGCTTGCCGCGCCATCATCATTTCTTCGTCTTCGTTCCAGAGTCTCTCGTATAACGTCAGCATATGGCTGCCGACCTTTTGCTTTGCTTCCGGTGCGACATTGATAAGCGCAAAGGAAACCTTTATGCGGGTCTTTTCACCCTCTACTGTGAGATAGGTCCAGATCTCAGAGACCTGTTGGTTTTCTTGATAGCTGCGGGCGACATATTTACCATTTGGCTTATCGACACAGAGTTCCACATGGGCTGATTTCGCTTCATTGGACCAGGTCCGCCAGCCCCAGTCTCCCGCCGCATCAAGTACCACATAATCGAAGCTTGTATCGTGGAGCCAGGGTAAATGTTCCCAATCGAGGACGTTTTCCCACACTCGATTGATGCTAGCGTTGATAAGACGGCTATAGGTTGCGACTTCTGTGAGGTCTAGTTTATTTGGATTTTCAGTCAGTGGGTGCGATTGGGTCGCGGACATAGATGGGTTCATTCCTATAGATCGAAGCAGGATTGTATCTTTGCTGCCAGTTGGATACTACCAGCAACCAACCACTGCTAAGACACCGGCCAGTCAGCCTATGTAGGCATTGATCAGCCTATGTTAGAACTCATCAGGTTTTAGGGGGAATTCCTTGGTATCGACGTCCAAATCTTATTAAATGAATGATTAAATCCACATCATCTGACTATGCTTGAATTCCTGAAGATACCGGACCTCGAAGAGGGTAGTGCATTTAGTTTGCAGAATGCATCCTGGTACACTTACACCAAGTACTACATGTTCACGCTATTTATCTGCTTTCTGATTGCGTGCATGTTCTGGCTGATTGGTACGGCACCTTTTTATACCCATCTCATCACGTCAGTTTGTATTGGTACCTTCACCCATGCTTGTACTGTGCTAGGCATTACTCATCTAGGCCACCGGGTACCCTTGCTAGGGATCATTTTGGTTTCTGTTCCTGTGGGTTCGCTCGCAGGTTTAACCATTGCATCGCTGCTTTCCGGTCGGAGTCTTGAAAATGTGACAGATGCAGCACTGTCGACCATCTTTATCGCTTTTTTGGCAAGCTCGGTTTTTATCTCCTTTTATTCATCCTTCATGATCCGCGAGGCATTACGACAAGAGGAAATTAAAAGTCTTAGAAATGAAAACCGGCTGGTAGAAACCCAATTGCAGCTCTTACAGTCGCAGATTGAGCCTCACTTTTTGTTCAATACCCTGTCCCATGTCATTAGTTTGATGGGTACCGATGTCGAAAAATCGGAAGTGATGTTACGAAAACTGACGCAGTTTCTAAGAGTTTCCTTAAAGCGCAGTCGCAGTTTGCATGGCTCCCTTGGTGATGAACTCCGGCTGGTGTCGGACTATCTGGATATATTACAAATTCGTATGGGTGACAGGCTCGCTTATGATATTCACGTTGACGTGGACCCAGAAAGTATCGACCTGCCACCGTTGATTCTCCAACCAATTGTTGAGAATGCCGTGATCCACGGGCTTGAACCAAAGGAAACTGGCGGAAGAATTGATATCACGGTCAAGGTAGAGGATGAACTCAAAATAATCGTCGCTGACACTGGCGTTGGTATGACTGGTATAGGTTCGGTGGGTGGCATGGGTATCTCCAATGTCCAGCAACGACTCGAAATGTTGTTCTCAGACCGCGCCAGTTTACAAGTGTCAGACACCACCCCAGAAGGTCTAACTGTTAGTATTACCTTGCCGAGAAATCAGAGGTCATGATGCCTACCACCGCACTTATTGCTGATGACGAACAGAATCTGACGGACTATCTAAAAACGCGATTAGCGGTATTGTGGCCTGAACTCGACATTGTTGCGGAAGCAAGAAATGGCAAAGAAGCATTGGAGATGGCCCGTCGGCTAAAACCTGATGTGTTGTTTCTGGATATAAAAATGCCAGTCATGAGTGGCATTGAGGTTGCGTCGGTCCTCGGTAATGAGTTTCGCGTGGTGTTTGTCACGGCCTACGATGAATATGCCGTCAAGGCGTTCGAGGAGCAGGCTGTGGATTACCTGCTAAAACCAGTTGATGATGATCGACTCACTAAGACGATTGAACGCATCAAAAAAGCCGGGCCAGAACAAATTGATATTGAAAAACTTACCTCATTACTAAAACCAGCCCAGGAATATCTGTCCTGGGTAAGGGTGGGGTTGCGAGATGAGACGAAAATAATACCGGTCACAGACGTTGCCTATTTTAAAGCAGATCAAAAATATGTCTCGGTGCGGACTACTGAAGGTGAGTTTTTAATTCGAAAATCCATTAAAGAACTTGAAGTAGAACTTGATCCGAATGTTTTCTGGCGTATCCATCGAAGTACACTAGTGAACGCCCATTTTGTGGAATCAGCGAAAAAGGATTTTCGCGGTCGGTTCACGATTCATCTCAAGGGCTTGCGGCAAACGCTCAAGGTCAGTGATAGCTACGGTTATCGATTTCGTCAGATGTAGTAAAACCAGATTGTTGTTTAGCGGCTGTCTTTGATAATCCAGCATTAGGTTTCATAGAGGCAATTTGCCCGGTACAAAAACCGGTAGATCGCGTTTTGCAGGCGATGCACTTTCGTTTGCAGGTGCAATGACTCGGTCATAAAGGTGGGTGGATCAGAGGAAAGATTGCGGATCCGCAAGCTACAATCTAGATTTCGGCATAACTGATTGCCAATTGTCCGGCGTTCATCGGTACCGCGAACCACAACACTAAACATGGCTGTACCATTGGTCTTATGCACATGGTTACACCAGCCACACATCTCTAGTCTTGGGCGCCGGGATTGAGTGCTACTGCGACGGAGCAAAATTCCGCGCAGATCCTCGTCATTTGCCAGGGGTGCAACGATATAGCCTTGATGACCGGCAGGGTGTATCCATCCAAAGTAGTCAAGCACCCCCCAATCGACGATATCCAGCCGTGGCATCGGTGGTTTTGGGTCATAATCTTGAAATAACTCGCGTATTTTCGCCTCGTCGACTGGCTGCATAGGGCTTCCTAACCGTGATAGCCGATCCTATCATTCTCGTGTTTCAGGGTTCAATCCCAGGGAACTTTTTCGGGATAAAAATACCTAATAGAAACATGAACTTACGCGGGCTTGATTTAGATCAATTTATTTCCAAATTGGGCCTTGAATTGGCTATTAATGGCCTCAGATAAGGGAACGTATGGCGGCTATTGCCGTCTAAAAGATATCGAAAACAAAACGTTTAATGAAACGAAGGATGAAAGGAAGAGGATGACAGCAACTGCTTTAGCAATGCCGACTCAACTATCTACCCTGCCTACACTGAGCAGCGGTAGCCTGCAGTCTTATCTTGATTCTGTGCAGCAAATTCCAGTGCTGACACAGGAAGAAGAAAGAGATTTATTCCGCCGGTTTCAGGAACAAGAAGATCTGGATGCGGCAAAGAAAATTGTCTTATCCCACCTGCGTTATGTGGCCTATGTTGCCCGTAGTTACATGGGATACGGCTTACCCTTAGAGGATATTATCCAGCAGGGTAATGTAGGACTGATGAAGTCTGTGAAACGGTTTAGCCTTGATCATGAGGTTAGGCTGGTTACCTTCGCAGTTCATTGGATTAAAGCTGAAATCCATGAGTATATTTTGAAAAACTGGAAGATCGTTAAGGTCGCAACAACCAAAGCACAGCGCAAGTTGTTCTTCAATTTACGTAAATCCAAGCAAAGGCTCGGTTGGTTTAGTCACGATGATGTGCAGCGAGTTGCTGCAGATTTGAAGGTAAAACCGGAAGAAGTGATGGAAATGGAATCACGTTTGTCCCAGGTGGATAGCAGCTTCGATGCACCAGTCAATGATTCTGACGATGACTACCAGACTGGCCCTTCCTTGTACCTGAGTAAAGGCGATGCCGAGGATCCAGCATGGGTCGTGGCAGATGAAGAAATTACAGATATTCAGTCTGCCGGTCTGGCCGAGGCGCTGGCATCCCTGGATGAGCGGGCAAGA
>CBDUKY010000095.1:0-9121 GCA_965367925.1 uncultured Pseudomonadales bacterium
AGTTGGATTGCAGTAGCGTACAACCCTGACTTTGAGGCCGACAGTCTCCCCGAGAGATCGGATCGTAAACTCATGCATTGCTTCACCCTGCAATTCTTTGTTTTCAAAGGAAACCTTGCGAAGGTGAGTGTCGAAATCAGGTGAGTGAATGGATCGCTCAAAAAATGGACGGCCGAAAGTCCGGAACACCCAGAGCATGGTCTTATCAAAGAGAATGTGGCGGTTCATGTGACGTATGGTTCCTTATCTTCGGTGTGCCAGTAATGACGCATTTACACAATTTTCTAGCACATTATCTCGAAGGTAACGAACTGCTGTTCGAGCAGCCAGGCCTCGCATGTCAAACATACTTTGTGGAGTACAAAACGCCGAATGGGGGGTTATAACTAAGCGATGTTTTATCCATTCCTCGTTCGACGCCCAGGCGTTTATTAGCGGACTCTCTGGGTTCGCCGGTTCCTTCGGTAGAACATCGAGTCCTGCTGCCAATACGATGTCATTCTTCATGGCATCATAGAGTGCCTTGTCATCAATAATCGGACCACGGGCGGTATTGATGAGCAGCATGCCTTCTTTTGCGTTTGAGAGTAGGTCTGCGTTCACTAATTTGTATGTTTCGTCAGTAAGTGGTGTGTGGATTGAGAGCACATCTGATTGATTGAAGAGTTCTTCTATTTTTGTGACTCGTCTTATACCGAGCGCCTGCTCGGTACCGTTAGGTATATAGGGGTCGAAAAACACAACATCCATATCGAAGCTTTTGGCTCTTAATGCAGTTGCGGTGCCGATGCGCCCTAGCCCAAGGACGCCAAAGGTTTGCTTTGATAATCGTTGACCAAATGGGTTCAAGGCAGGTCGCCAGTTAGCGACCGGGTCCTCGCGCAGTGCCTCGTCGTGGAAAGCTATCCCCTTGGATAGCGTTAGCATGAGTGCTAGCGCATGGTCTGCTACTTCACGGGTGCCGTAATCAGGTGTGTTACAGACGGCGATCCCAAGGCTGCTCCAAAGTTCAATGTCAACGGTATTAAAACCCACCGCGGGCAGAACAAGAATACGGCAGTTTTCCAACATGTGGATTGTTTGCTCTGGGTATTGACCATAACCGATGATGCCATCGCAGGTTCGCCACTGTTCACTAGTAACTGACTCAATTGACGTTTCGAACCAGGGTTCGGCCCCGCCGTCCAACCCCCATAGCTCTGGTGCCATATCATCTATCCAGCGAACTTGTGGCCATAAAACATGAGGCATATTTCTGATTCCTTATTTTTCTCTTTTGTTTTCTATACTGTGCAAATAGATTGACACCTAATAATAAGGCACCTTATCATAGTGTCAATTTTTTGCAGTGAATTTTTATGGATTCTGAAAATTACGTGCACCCTCGACTCACGAAATCGCTCTGGGATCTTGAGCCTGGGCTAGTGATTAATGATCGGTCGAATGCAGAGATAGTAGCAGCCCTGGATCATGTTGATGACCGGGTTTACCAACCCTGTGAGGAGGCGGGGCAGCCGCTGAAAGCACCAGTCGGTCGAATCCAGCTGGTGAAAGATTTTGAGTCTCGTATCTATGAGGGTACGAGGCGAGAGCTATGGATCTACCAGCCACCAGAAAAAGCCACGGCGCCTGGCCTGGCCGTGTTCCAGGATGGATATGGGTATCTGGATCCGGTAGGGCCTGTTCGTGCCAGCGCGGTGTTTGATAGATTGATATCGACCGGGCAGCTAGCGCCAATGGTCGCCATATTCATTTCTCCCGGTAGGTGCATCGATGTTGATCGCAATGAATCGTCAATTGCAAATCAAAGGCAACGAAGCATCGAATACGATACTTGTGATGGCAAATATCTCGCCTTTCTGGTCAACGAGATATTGCCGCTAGTGGAAGAAAAGGTAGGGCGGGTTTCTCCTGACCCTGATAAACGTTTGATTGGCGGTATTTCCAGCGGTGGTATTTGTGCTTTTAACGCGGCCTGGCATGGCCCTGAAATTTTTGGCCGGGTACTCAGTCATTGCGGCTCCTTCACCAACATCCGGGGAGGACATCACTATCCTTATCTTGTCAGGACGACACCGAGGAAACCGATACGCGTATTGCTCCAGTCTGGTGAACAGGACGCGAATATTCTCTATGGAAATTGGTCCCTCGCCAATCAGCAGATGGCAAGCGCACTTGAGTTTGCTGGCTATGAGTATAAGTTCGAGTACGGTCAGGGTGGACACAGCCTCAGACATGGCGGCAGTGTGTTTGCTGACTCCCTTAAATGGTTGATGAGGGAATGACAAAACGAGTTTGCACATCAATTTGGATAGAGTCGACTGCTGAAACCGTATGGTCCGCGCTCACTGAATTTGAAAATTACCGTAAGTGGAATCCATTTATCCGTGAAGTCAAAGGCAAGCTGAGAATCTCTGAGGAGCTTTCGTTTAAAGTAGCGCGAGGGGGAGGGGACGAAACCCAGGTAACAGCAACCCTGCTTCGCATTGAACCAGGTAGAGAATTGGCATGGGGAGGGGGTTCGCGGTTAGGACTGTTTCGCGGGGAACATTCGTTTATTATAACGCCAGGTGATGGTGGGATTACGCTAAATAACTGCGAGGTATTCTCTGGTCCATTGTCCTATATATTGATCAATAAGCAGCGCCTTCATGCACAACGCAAAGCATTTGAAATGCAAGATAGCGCCTTAAAGCGCTGGCTTGAGAACGGCTCAGCCGAGGAATAATTTTGTCCAATCGAAAACTTCGACCTCTATCTCTTGAAGAAATCAGTCAAATAGCTGCAGATTATCCTGATTTAGATCCCCGATCTCTGGATGTCTATAACGAGTTGACGAGAACTGCTCGACTATTGGTTGCAGAGATTGACCGGGCCTCGCACGAGAGACCAGCGGGATTGTCCGCAGGCCGAAACGCTGTGCTCTGGGTGATAATGCGTTACCCGGATGAAGAGGGAATTACCCCGGCTGAAATTGCTGATGCCCTCGACATCACCCGTGCCACTGTTACAGGATTGATCTCAGCACTTGAAAAAGATGGTCTTGTTATCCGGGTTAATTCTCAAGAAGATCGACGAAAAGTACACGTTAAGGCAACGCATAAGGCCTCGGACTATATCCGCCTTGAATGGCCCCAGACTTCCAGAGACATTACTGTCGCCATGTCCAGGTTAACCAGTGCTGAAAAAAATCAGCTAATCAAGATGCTGAGAAAAATTCGCCAGGGTACTCATCAGGTCGGTTCGACCAACTAAAAAGTAGATCAATTTCAATAATTGCCAGAACAAGGTTGTGTTTTAATTATATAGTTAGGTAACATACTAAAAGGCACCTAATAATAATATGCCAAATCAAAAAAGGGGAAATCCATGAACAAGACAAGATGTCTCGCCATTGTGGCTCAGCTTTGTTTCATTTTTGGTGGCGGAACTGCGGTAGCAGAGAGTGATGCTTTCATTGAGGAAATCATTGTTACTGCGCAAAAGCGTGAACAGTCAATCAAAGAAGTACCTGTTTCGATGACGGTTCTGGACGATGAGTTGTTGAAGCTAAAAGGATTCAGCCGCCTGGATGATATTGCCTTCGGCGCAGCGAATCTTGCTATCACTAATCCGTCAGGTTCTAGAGCTGTGCAATTTACGATCCGCGGTGTAACTGGGCAGACATTTTTCTCAGGTGCTGAGTCTGGTGTGGGCGTTTTTCTCGATGGTGTATTCCTCAATAACCCACCGGCTCAAAACTTTGATCTGATTGATGTGGAGCGAGTAGAAGTACTTCGAGGTCCGCAAGGCACGCTCTATGGCAAGAATACCATCGCTGGTGCTATCAATGTCATTACCAAAAAGCCCAACGAGGAAACCGAGGTTTCACTGCTTGGTGAATATGGAAATGACAGTAATCGCAGGGTTCGAGTATCAACGAGTGGGAAACTTGCAGATACCTTATTTGGTGCAATCAGTGTAGGTAAACACGAGCGAGATGGGTTCCAGGAAAATCCCTTCCTTGGTAGTGAATTTGATGATGCTGATTCCTGGAATGCCAGGGCGAACTTAAGGTTTTTGCCAACAGAAAAACTTGAGATGAACCTGGTGTTAGATTTTATGAGCGAGGACGTTGTGCCTGCAGCGCTGGATAGTACACCCGATGATCGAAAGAGTTCGCACAATAGACCGTCATTCGAAGAGCGCGATGTTTCTGGCGCTGCATTCACTATTGATTATGCATTGACCGATAGCATCGACCTGACCTCTATTACTTCTAAACGTGGCTATGATACATCTCGAGCAGGTGATGACGATGGTGCCATTGTCGATGCATATTTTACAACTGGAGAACAAGACACTGACCAGTTCAGCCAGGAGATAAGACTTACATCTAACAGCGACTCCAGGTTCCAATGGTTACTAGGCGCCTATTATCTTGAATCCGATCTATCAGAACGCAGCGTTAATAATCTATTTCCCGATCCGCTATTTCAGTTGTTAAACGGTATTACTTGCACCGATCTATTCATTCTTCAATTGACACAGGCCGGGCTTCCCCCTGGTGCTGCGGCAGCAACGGCAGCCAATTTGTGTGCTGATGCTGTTGCAGGTCATCAGGTTGATCATGAAGCAGAAACCACAGCGATCTTTGGTCAGTTGAGCTATGAATTTACGGATAGCTTGAAACTAACGGCTGGTCTTCGTGGCTCTTCTGAACGCAAGGACTTTCGACTCAGGCAGCCAGGACCGGGGGGGGCGCTGTTTCTATTACCCGGCGTGGATTCCAGTTTTGATAGAGATGACAGGTCTGTGGATCCAATGGTTTCACTTTCTTACGCAACCGGAAACAGCAACTACTATGCAACAGTTTCTCGTGGAAGCAAAAGTGGTGGATTCAATACCGGGGCAGTTGCTGCGGCAACCCAACTAGCTGATGTTGAATTTGATGAGGAAACACTACGTAACTACGAGGTAGGTGTGAAAACACAATTGTTCGATAGTCGTCTTGATCTGAATCTAGCGGTTTTCTATATGGATTATGAAGATCTACAGGTGTTTCGAATTGAAGCGAATGATCAAGGTATTCCCGTATCGAGAATTACAAATGTCGCTGAGGCAACGAGTAAAGGTGTTGAATTGGACTTTATCTATCGTCCAATTGAGCCGCTCACAATTCGAGGAAGCATAGGTTACCTGAAGGCGCGCTATGATGATTACAGCCAATGTGGACAAGACAGTGTAGGCAACTTGCAAGACTGTTCTGGTAACCGGCTCACCAACGCTCCTAAGGAAACAGCTAGTCTTAATGTTTCTTACGATATGGCCACAATGGGCGATCGGTTATTGCGTCTGAATGCCGAATGGGCGTACCGGGGTGATGTTTATTATGACGTCTTCAATTCTGCAGGTGCATTTCAGTCTGGGTTCTCAATCCTAAATGCAAACCTTGTTTTAACCGATAGTCAGAACCAATGGTCCGTTTCGTTATGGGGCAGAAATTTAGCCGACAAGGAATACATCACCATTGGCATACAGGGTTTTGGTGGCATACCTATTAACAACCTTGGTGCACCCAGGCAGTACGGCCTGAGAGTGACGAAACAGTTTTAGTTGGAGAGTATTAATGATCAAGGTAGAAGGTCTCACCTATATTTACCCAAATGCTAGCGAAGCGGCAGTTAAGAACGTTAGCTTCTCTGTACAAGCCGCAGAAATTTTTGGGCTGCTTGGCCCCTCTGGGGCCGGTAAGAGCACAACCCAAAAAGTACTGACGCGCCAGAATCGAAAGTATCAGGGGAATGTGACTATCTTATCGCGTTCGCTCGAGTCCTGGGGCCAGGATTTCTACGAAAGGATTGGTGTCAGTTTCGAATTGCCAAATCACTACCTTAAGTTAACCGGGCGAGAGAACCTTGAATTTTTTGCATCCCTTTATCAAACCGAAACTCGAGACCCAGACGAGTTACTTGAGATTGTTGGGTTAACCAGGGCAGCTAATTTGAGAGTTGAAGAATACTCAAAAGGGATGAAGATGCGTCTAAATTTTGTCCGGGCGCTGTTGCATGATCCGGATGTACTGTTTTTTGATGAACCTACTTCCGGTCTGGACCCTGTAAACGCTGCGATATTGAAAGACTTGATAAACGAGCAGCGAACGAAGGGTAAGGCAGTCTTGCTGACGACCCACAATATGCACGACGTCGAAGAACTTTGTGACACTGTTGGTTTTATTGTTGATGGAAGAATGGCGGAGTTGTCGGAGACAGCATCTCTCAAGGAACGATATGGCAAGCGAATACTGACGGTTGAATATGAAAAAGAAGGGAATGCGGGATCTAGAGAATTTGAAATGGATAATCTCGGTACTAACGAGGACTTCTTTAATCTAATTCAAACCTCGCAGTTGAAGACCATGCATAGCCAGGAAGCGAGTTTAGATCGCGTTTTTGCCGATGTAACTGGTGTCAGTCTGGAGTCAGGGGAGGAATAACTATGTCTATTGTCTCGAGTACCCTGGGCTGGGAACTGTCATTGCAAGCGAGATCATTTATTTACCCCGCAACAGTTGTAAGTACCCTTATGATCTGCGGATTTATTCTTGTGCTGCCTGTTGAAACCCTTGCTGTGAACTGGGCAACTTTCTTTATTTTTATGGACCCGGCCATGATCGGGTTTAGTTTTGTTGGTGCGATTATTCTGATGGAGAAATCCGAAGGAACGATCAATGCGTTAGGTGTTACACCGATGAAACCTGATCTATACATCGCTGCGAAGGTGTTTTCATTGACATTGGTAACCTTTGCATCTGGTCTGGTTGTAGCCTTTATAGCCGCAGACGATTTTTCTGTGTGGCGGATGTTGAGCGTATTGACACTCTCGAGCACTGTGGCTGTATTGGTAGGGTTTGTTTGTGCAGCGAAATCATCAACGATGAATCAACTAACCATCATGCTGCTCTGGGTGTCGATGATTGCCTACCTTCCGCTGCTATCCTATTTTGGTGTGCTGCCAGAAATAGTAAAACCACTCATCGCACTGATTCCATCTTACGCGGTCCTTTTTTTTGCTCGATGCTTGTTTAGAGAAGTCTGCCCTGACTGACATGTGGACGCTGCTTGCCTATGGATATTTGTTTATCTGGGTCGCAATAGGTTGGCGGTGGGCCAATCGGGTCTACACCGCGAATATTGTCACCGAAGGAAGATAGGAGAATATATGTCAGCTACTACCGCCATTATCTGGCTCGATGCCCGCGGGATACTGCGAGACAACGTCATGTTGATAAATGTTCTGCTGTCTACGGTAACTGCGGCGATCATTACGACCCTTGGTTTTTTTCAAGATCAGCTGCCCGGTTGGGCTGAGTGGTTTCCATTTATGATCGCCATGTCTCTGGTCACAGGTCCTGGTGGTTTTGGATATATGTTTGGTCTTCTGATGGTTGATGAGGGCGATACAAGAGTCCGCCAGGCATTAGCAGTTACTCCTGTACCACCTATCAAAATGATATTAACCAGAACCTTTATTGCTATGTTGTGGTTGTGTATCTGGCCGATTCTGACAATCAGCGTCATGAACGCGTCCTGGCAGGTGTTGGATATTCCCTTGATGCACTGGGCTGTACTCATTTTAAGTATTGCGATACTCGCGCCAGTATTCGCCTTAGCAGTGCCGCTGTTAGCGAAGGACAAGGTAGCGGCACTTGCAGTATTTAAAGGACTCACCTTTTTGACGCTTATCCCTCTGGCGATGTATCTCATTGAGCCCGGTGCATGGTATCGCATGATATTTTTGTTATCCCCGACGGCCTGGGCTATCGAAGCCTTTGATGCATTTGTTGTCGCCGATGTGAATGGTTACTGGTGGGCCCTAGGCTGCGCTATATACAACACGGTGTTACTCATAACTTGTGTGCGCCTCTTTCAAAAAAACATCTACAAGGTTCAGAACTAACCATGAGCTTAAAAATTGGTATTCATGCAGGACCACAAAATCTTTCTATGGATGATCTGACACGACTCTGGCGGCGTGGTGATGAAGCGGGATTCCACTGGATATCTGTCTGGGATCACTTCTATGCAAATCCGCTCAAGTCTCGTCAGGACCCTTGTTTTGAGGCTGTTGCTGCTATGGCAGCGCTTGCGGCAATGACGACAAAAGTGAGGGTCGGATGTCTTGTTTTTTGCGCCCTGTTTCGTAATCCCGGATTGTTGGCAAAATCAGCTGTGACCATCGATCATATTTCTGGCGGCCGGGCAGATTTTGGCGTTGGTGCGGGCTGGTTTGAGGAAGAGTTTCGCGAATTCGACTACGGCTTCCCCGCGCTGGGTAAGCGTTTGGATCAGCTAGAGGAGTCGGTCCAAGTTATGCGTTCGTTATGGCAGGATGATGTCACTAACTTTGATGGTGAGTATCATCAGTTTGCTGGCGCCGTCTGTTCTCCTAAACCCATAGGTTTAAGGATGTGGATGGGTGGTTTTGGAAAGGAGCGAACGCCTCGAATGGCCGCTAAATATGCAGATGGGTTTAATCTACCTTATCTACCACCGGAAATGGTTGCTGATCGGCTTGGACGACTTTCAAAAGCCTGCGATGAAATTGGACGCAATCCTGACGAATTAGACACAAGCGTTAACCTTGCCTTCCATCTTGGTCAAGATAGTGCACCTGGCATTATTCCTGGAGGAGCACTGCTTGGTTCTTCAGCGCAAATTATTGATCGACTAGCTGAATACGAGGCCACAGGTATCAAGGGTGTCAATATTGCCTTTCGACCACCTATAGATTGGGATGCGTTTGAATGCTTTATTGAGGAAGTGCTGCCAGTGTTTCAGCAGTCAGAATAATGCAATACCGGGTCCTGGTTGCCTATGCGATGCCTGTTCTGGCTACCCAGTTCGTCTATGTATCGTTTACTACTGTACTGCCAGGCATATACGTAAAGTATTTTGGCTTGAGTGCTGCGTCTCTTGCATGGGCGCTGTTGGCAAGCCGGGTATTCGATGCTGTAAGTGATCCGCTCATTGGGTATTTTTCTGATTCGACCAGGTCACGCCTTGGTAGGCGAAAACCCTGGATTGTGATGGGAAGCTTGATTACAGCAGTGGGTATCTGGCAAATCACCCAGCCAGATATG
>CBDUKY010000096.1:0-9068 GCA_965367925.1 uncultured Pseudomonadales bacterium
ATGTTACTGAAGTTAAGACGAGTCAGGATATTGATGATTTTGTAACCTGTCTTTCACGTGCGCTGGAGGCAGTTTGATGTTGATCTATGAAGTGAGCAGTGAAGGCCGAAGTGCAAAGGCGCAATATGAAGCGGTGGATAAGGCTCGTTTTGAACAGGCTGCGAATTTACCGGAAGACCAGATAAGAAAAACGCCACCAGGTTTGCCGGCGGTTTCTGAGCTTCAAACGGTCCGCCACTATACGAACCTGTCGAAGAAGAACTTCTCGATTGATGGTGAGTTCTATCCACTAGGTTCTTGCACCATGAAATATAATCCTCGTGGCGCACATCGTGCAGCGAGTATTCCGGGCTTTCTTAATCGACATCCGTTAGCACCTGAAGCATCAAGTCAGGGGTATCTCTCTTGCTTGTTTGAACTTCAGGAATACCTGAAGGATGTTACTGGCATGAGAGCAGTTTCTCTTACGCCAATGGCAGGCGCCCAGGGTGAATTTGCCGGGGTTGCGATGATCCGGGCTTACCATGACAAGCGTGGCGATGATGGTAGAACTGAAATTCTTATTCCTAACGCTGCACACGGCACTAATCCAGCCACGGCAGTAATGTGTGGTTATAAAGTGCGAGAAGTCGCGGTTGATAAGGATGGTGATGTTGATATTGCCGCCCTAAAAGCTGCTGTTGGGCCACAAACCGCCGGTCTGATGATGACGAACCCTTCGACTTGCGGTGTCTTTGAGCGAAAGGTTGAGGAGATTGCGAAGACTATTCACGATGCTGGCGGGCTTCTGTATTACGATGGCGCTAATTTGAATGCCATTCTCGGTAAGGTTAAACCGGGGGATATGGGATTTGATGTCTTGCATATGAATCTACACAAAACCTTTGCTACCCCACATGGTGGCGGTGGCCCAGGTGCAGGTCCCGTTGGTGTTGGTGAACGGCTAATGCCTTTTGTGCCTACCCCAATCGTCGGCAAGTCAGAGGATCAGTATTACTGGATGAGCAAGAAGGATATTCCTGACTCTATCGGTAACCTATCAGCCTTTATGGGAAATGCCGGCATATTATTGCGAGCGTACGCCTATGCAAGATTGTTAGGTCGTGATGGTATGCATCGCGTTGGAGACTATGCCACCTTAAATGCTAACTATATGGCAACGGAATTGAAAAAAGCCGGCTTTACACTGGCCTATCCTGAACGACGTGCAACCCATGAGTTTATTGTTACGCTGTCTAGAGAAGCAAAAGAGCTTGGTGTTAATGCCATGGACTTCGCCAAGCGACTACTCGACTATGGCTATCATGCGCCAACAACTTACTTTCCATTACTTGTGCCAGAGTGTTTATTGATTGAGCCAACAGAAACTGAAAGTCGAGATGAGATCGACGGCTTTGTTGCGGCGATGGCGAGTATTCTGCAAGAAGCCAAAGAACAACCCGAACTCGTAAAGAGCGCACCGATCACCATGCCCGTGAAGCGGCTTGATGATGTGAAGGCTGCAAGGGAGCTTGATCTCGCCTGGAAGGAATAGGTTTCCTTATTCGCGCTGTGTTTTGACCATGAGTAGTCGTTCAAAACCCTGCCATTGATGAAGCAGGGCAGACAGCATCAAGGGTAACTTTGCCCGTGAAATTTCAGTGCTGTCCGGGTCGATCGTTACTGCGATTGCATCTGCCAGGGTTTTTTCATAATTCTTCAGTGATTGCCCATCAATTTGTTCGAGTACGGGTCGAAGCGGTACTTCTGACAGGGTCAGTTGTTGTAGGGTTTTAAGCTCTGCGCCGAGGGTCGCAAGGGACGTCTGGCTGAAGGTGCTGTGGCCCTGATCCTGGGCCGTCATAAGATTACTTTCTTGAAAGGCAGTTTGGAGACGATGCAAGGTGCCAGTCACAAATTGTGCAAGTAGCTGGTTACTGGTCGATTCATCCAGTGATGCATATTGTTTCGGGACCAGCGCGGCGGTGGTTTTGATATCTTCTTCCAGCGCCTGGGTAATCAGAGACAGGGCTAACCGCCGACGGTTTATCTTGTTTTCAGGGTCTTTCTCAAGCGCTGTAAAATCGGCGATAGGTCTGCTAAAGAGAAGATACTCCAGGGCGTGAAAACCAAGACTGACCTCTGAATCATCAGTAATCCCGTGCTGCTGCCGTAGATTATCAATTGTTATTTCAATGCTGCTATCGCCGATTACCCCACTTGCTGGGTATTCAGGCAAGGTGTCGAGAAAGCCTGGCTGCATTGGCCAGGCATCGATAAGGTAGTCGAGTCGGCGACCATCCGGTGGCAAAAGTCCAAACTTTGCTGCCACGTAGCTCTGATGGGTTTGATTCCAGGCTTGTTGGGCGAGGATCAAGTTTTCGTCAGTTGGTTCCGCCAGGAAACTTTCGATGCGTTTGCGTAGCTCAATTACTTGAATTTCGGTTTTCTGAATCTTTTCAGTGGAAATCCTGCCAATGGCTTGCAGCGCAGGCAAGGTATGCGCCAGCACGGTTGGCGGGGCAGTCTGGCTAGTTTCCAGGCGCTCATCACAGGCTGTGAGAATGAACGCGAGGCTAGTGATGGCTAGTCTCTGAGAGAAATAACGCGCCATGCTCGTTGCCTTGCGATTTCTGCTAGTTGTGGGTCCGGGTCAACAGCCACCGGATGATCGACGACCTCAAGTAACGGAATATCATTGTGTGAGTCTGAATAGAAGGTGCTATCAGCCATTGAAAGTGCCCGCTCCTCCACCCATTCAGCAAGCCGCGTTACCTTGCCGGGACCAAGACTTGGGATGCCAACAAGTTGGCCTGTATGTTGGCCATTGACAACTTCTGGCACCGGTGCGATAAGATGCTCAACACCCAACATGTCGGCTATGGGGCGGGTAATAAACTCGATGGTTGCAGTGACGATAACTAGAGTGTCATGCTTTGCCTGATGAGAATTAAGTAGTTCTCTGGCTTTGCTGAGAATAGTTGGTGAGATAATGTCCCTGACAAAAGTATCTCTATGCCTTAGCAATAGATCCATATCATGTTGAGCGAGAATGCCGCAGGAAAATTGGTAGTAGGCGTCAGCGTCTAGTTCACCGCGTTTATAATCCTCATAGAACTGCTGGTTTTTTGCCAGATGACTGGGAGCGTCAACTAACTGTTTTTCGAGTACATATTCACCCCAGGCCTGATCACTGTCAGTGCCGATAAGGGTTTCATCAAGGTCAAATATTGCGAGTGCCAAGCCCCGGCTCCATCTACATCCACGTTAGGCTGGCTAGTTTAACCTTTCTCGGCATCAATGCTTAGTTGCGGATAGGATATATATGACTGATTGCCCCATAACATCAATTCAGCGACAATGAATTCAGACAAAAATAAAAATGGTGTAGTGGAAGTGATTGACTCAGACGGTTATAGACCGAATGTCGGCATTATTGTTGCCAACGACGCTGGGCAAGTACTGTGGGCAAAACGCTGTGGTCAGGATGCCTGGCAATTCCCTCAGGGCGGTATCAACAGCGGTGAATCCATTGAGGATGCGCTCTATCGAGAACTCAACGAGGAGATAGGATTGGATCGATCCCATGTTGAAGTTGTGGGCTGTACCCAGGGTTGGTTGCGCTACAAGCTGCCGAAACGATTACTACGACAAAATTCCAGTAGTTTTGTTGGTCAGAAACAGAAATGGTATCTATTAAAAATGTTAGCGGATAATGAGGCAGTGCGCTTCGACCTATCAGATACGCCAGAATTTGATCACTGGCAGTGGGTAAGCTACTGGTATCCATTGGGTCAAGTAGTGCCTTTTAAAAAGGACGTGTACCGGCGTGCCATGAAGGAGCTTGTACCAGGTTTGTCAAAGTGTCTGGCCTACTAATATGAAGAATATCCGACGAGGCATAGAAGATGCTTGATGTATTACGTCGGGTTATTCAGGAAGTAAACGCAGCTCAGGATCTCGAGACTGCGCTAGATATCATTGTTGATCGTGTCCGCGCTGAGTTAGACACCGATGTCTGCTCTATCTATCTCTTAGATGATGCGCGATCAAGTTACGTATTTATGGCAACCCGCGGTCTTAATCCAAGATCGATGGGTCAGGTTAGTCTTGGCCTGGATGAGGGCCTGGTGGGGTTGGTTGGCCAGCGTGCCGAACCTGTTAACTTGAACAATGCCTCTGCACACCCGCGCTTTAAATTTGTTGAGGGCCTGGGTGAAGAGCCTTACAACGCTTTTCTGGGTGTTCCCGTCATACAAAATCGGAAGGTACTTGGCATTGTTGTTGTCCAACAAAAGCTAAGCCGACGCTATGATGAGCGGGAGGAAGCCTTTCTAATTACCCTGTCTGCCCAGCTTGCTGGTGTTATTGCCCACGCGAGAGCAACCGGCGCTTTGCGGATGATGGAGAACCTGGGAGAACTGCCAAGTAGTCGCTTTCAGGGTAAAGGTGGGGCTCAGGGCGTTGCCATTGGCACGTCGGTGGTGATGTTTCCTGAGGCTGATTTAAGCAGTGTTCCCGACCGTTCAACAACCAAAATTGCACAGGAAGTAAAATCTTTTCGCCAGGCTGTAAAGGAAACCCGGCGGGAAATTGAGCAAATGGCGTTGCAACTCAAGGGTCAGTTGCAAGCTGAAGAGCTAGCCCTATTCGATGCCTACGGACACATGCTTGATGATTCTGCGCTGACAGGTGAAGTCATAGAAGTAATTGAATCCGGGGTCTGGGCGCAGACGGCATTACGCCGGGTAGTTGAAGCCCATATGACCACATTTAATGCCATGGAAGATACCTACCTCCGGGAACGAGGTAGCGATGTACTTGATCTTGGGCAACGAGTCCTGGCGAAATTACAAAGCAGAACCCACAAGCGGAAAAACTTTCCGCGTAAAACCATTCTTATCGCCGAAGAGCTGACACCATCGATGTTGGTCGAGGTGCCGCGGGGAAAGTTGCAGGGACTCGTGTCGATGCGGGGCTCGAGCAGTTCCCACGTGGCAATTTTGGCCAAAGCGATGGGTATTCCAACAGTGATGGGGGTAGAGGGTTTACCGCTTCATTTGTTAGAAGAAAAGCCGCTGATTGTTGACGGCTTTGAAGGTTGCGTCATTACCTATCCGAACAAGGAACAGCTGAATCAATACCGTCGGGTTGTCCGGGAAGAGAAGGTTTTTGTTGAAGGTTTAGATTCGCTGAAGGAAGAACGCTCTGAATCAACCGATGGGCACAGGGTGAGATTGTGGGTCAACACAGGTTTGATGACAGACGCAGCCAAGTCGTTAGATCGCGGTGCTGAGGGCGTTGGTCTATATCGGACAGAAGTCCATTTCATGATGAACGACCGTTTTCCCACCGAGGAAGAACAACGACTTATTTATCGGGAGCATTTGCAAGCTTTTGCACCCAGGCCCGTTACCATGCGAACCCTGGATATTGGTGGTGACAAGGCACTTAGCTATTTTCCAATCAAGGAAGAGAATCCTTTTCTTGGTTGGCGCGGTATTCGAATTACCCTGGATCATCCTGAAATCTTCCTCGGCCAGGTTCGAGCAATGATTCGTGCTAACGAGGGTATCGATGCCTATTTGCGAATCATGCTGCCGATGGTCTCGAGTATCGGCGAGGTTGATGAAGCAAAGGCACTTATTGCCCAGTGCTATCGCGAAATTGTCGAAGAAGGCGTCGAGGTGAAAATGCCGGATGTTGGGGTGATGATTGAGGTGCCGGCAGCCGTCTATCAAGCGCGAGATATTATTAAACGCGTGGATTTTCTCTCGGTGGGGAGCAACGATCTTATCCAGTATATGTTGGCAGTTGATCGCAATAATGCCAGGGTGGCTGATCTATATCAGGAATTTCATCCGGCGGTACTACATGCCTTGAAGCACGTGGTTGATGCTGCCCATAAGGAAAATAAACCGCTGGGTATTTGCGGGGAAATGGCGGGTAATCCAGTGGCTGCGGTACTGTTGATGGCCATGGGCTTCGACGTCTTATCGATGAATACAACAAATTTGCTGATTGTAAAACTAGTGATTCGATCCTTCTCGATGGAAAAAGCAAAGAAAATTCTCAGCAAAAGTCTAAAAATGGACAATGCGTTTGCGATCAAAAGTTACGTAGAGGAAGAACTTCGAAAGGCCGGTCTCGGTAAGGTCATTCGCTCAAACCAGAGTGTCGCTCAGAGTAATTTCGCCTAGTGTCGATGCAGCAGGTACTGGCTGCGATCTGTTTCTCTTGCCTGATTATCAAAGCGTCGTTCTTCAAAATCGATATTGCTGCTGTCGATCTTAACGATAGTGCTGGCCCTGGTGCCGTAAGTCTCACCAAGAATAAACCTTGCACTAAATGGGGTTTCACTCCCCTTGCAAGATAGGATTTCAAACAGGCTTTGCCGGTCAAAGTTTGTTGCAGCAGATTGTTTGAGAAGCTCCCGTCCAGAATTGACCTTCGGCCAATGACAATCAAGTAACTGGTTACTCAGACCGTAAAAACCCGGCGTCAGCTGTCTAATTTCACGATCGCGGTTACCGTAGTAGAAAACCCCATTGCCGTCGCTAATAATAAGATTGAAACCGCGATACTGGTCCGCTTCTTTGTGCACAGATTCAAGATAGGTTTTCCCGTCTAGCGAGCCGCGAAGGAAATTGCTACAGAGATCACCGCGAGAGCGAGGCGGTATTGGCTCCGGTGGCGTTTCAGCGAAATTCGTTACAGCTGCAAATCGACCATTTCGATTGACCCCAAGCCAGGTACCCCCTGCCTGAAGGTCGCGGCCACCCAGGATATGTCTGTCGGTGTCCCAGAAGGCTGCTCTGGCGCTGGGTCGCTGGTGTTGTTCGTCGCGGTTAGCCGCGACTATCAGATGCTGGTCCGGGTCAGGTTGGACTGCGAACAAAATCAAACACATAGAATCTGCATACCATTAAAAAAGCCAGTTTATCATTGCCGCCAGTTAACGGATAATGGCTTTTTCCTGTGCTGGTAAATGTATGTGGCAATACCCCCAGTTTGACCCGGTGGCCTTGAGCCTGGGACCGTTTCAAATTCACTGGTACGCTTTAAGCTATCTTGTTGGTATCAGTCTCGTCTGGTTTTATCTGGGCCATCGTAATCGCACCGTGAAACTCGGTTGGACCGATGAACAATTGTCTGATCTGGTCTTTTACGCGGTTCTTGGTGTCATCTTAGGTGGCCGGATTGGCTACATGCTGTTCTATGGCCGAGATCAGCTAGTCGAAGATCCCTTGCGTTTGTTTAAAATCTGGGAAGGCGGCATGTCCTTTCACGGCGGTATGATCGGCGTCTTCCTCGCCATGTACCTCTATGGTCGTAAACTCGGCAAGAGTTTTTTCCAGATGACTGACTTTATCGCGCCTGGTGTGCCGATTGCGCTGGGTTGTGGCCGAATTGGTAATTTCATTAATGGTGAGTTACCCGGTCGGATGACTGATGTTCCCTGGGCGGTTATCTACCCCTATGAAACCTTTGGTCGGCACCCCTCAAGTCTCTACCAGGCAACGCTCGAAGGGCCTATGTTGTTTTTATTGCTATGGCTCTGGACGAGACGAGAACGTCCAACCATGTCCACATCCGGTATGTTTTTGCTGGGCTATGGCTGCTTTCGATTTTTATCCGAGTTTGTTCGTCAACCGGATTTGCATATGGGCAATAATGGTTTCATTGCCTTTGGTTGGCTCACGACAGGTCAACTTTTATCGATGCCAATGATATTGTTTGGTATTGGCTTTTTAATCTATAGCTACCAGCGTTCAGGTACAGCTAATAACGCGAAGTAATTTTCAAAAGTGAGTAAATATGATCATTAGTCCTCGAATTAAAGGTTTCCTTTGTACGACTTCTCATCCAGTTGGTTGTGAGCAGGACGTTCGAAATCAGATTGCCCATGTACAAGGTCAGGGTAAGCTAGCTAACGGACCAAAGAAGGTGCTTGTGATTGGCGCATCAGGTGGTTATGGGCTTGCATCCAGGATTAGTGCGGCATTTGGCTCAGATGCCGCAACGATTGGTGTGTTCTTTGAGCGTCCATCGGTCAAGAATCGTACCGCGTCACCAGGTTGGTATAAATCTGCAGCTTTTACAAAGCTCGCAACAGAAGCTGGTTTGTATGCGAAAAATATCAATGGCGACGCCTTCTCCAGTGAAATAAAGCAGACGGTTATCGACTTGATAAAAGCGGATCTAGGTCAGATTGATATGGTGGTGTATTCCCTTGCAGCACCAGCGCGTACCCTGGCAGACGGCACGCTTGTGAGAAGTGCTCTGAAGCCTATTGGTGAATCTTTCTCCGGTGCGACGATTGATTTTAACACCGCAGAATTAAGACCGATTGAGCTTGAGCCAGCAACCCAGGAAGAAATTGATGACACGGTCAAGGTGATGGGCGGTGAAGACTGGGAGCTGTGGATGCAGGCCTTGCTTGAAGCTGGTGTGCTCGCAGACGGATGTATTACGACTAACTACACATATCTGGGTAGTGAAGTCACCTGGCCTATCTATTATCACGGTACCATAGGTAAGGCGAAGGAAGACCTTGATCGCGCTGCAGCTGCGCTTCAAGCGCCAATGGCGAAGATAAATGGCAAAGCTTATGTTGCCGTGATGAAAGGTTTGATGACCCAGGCAGCTTCTGCAATCCCGGGAATGGCGATCTATCT
This sequence comes from uncultured Pseudomonadales bacterium, assembly GCA_965367925.1. Lineage (GTDB taxonomy): Bacteria > Pseudomonadota > Gammaproteobacteria > Pseudomonadales > Azotimanducaceae > JAHRVQ01. The sequence goes on from CBDUKY010000096.1 coordinate 8,658, forward strand.
GTCCTTGTTATTCAAGGTGATGAAAGAAAAGGGGACCCACGAGGGCTGTATTGAGCAGACCACGCGTTTATTCCATGAACAATTATTTAGTGGAAACCCGCTTAGACAAGATGAAGCTGGTAGGATCCGTATGGATGACTGGGAGCTTGAAGCGGATATTCAGGCATTTGTGAAGGCGAATTGGGCCAGGGTTGCAAACGACAACATCGATCAAATTAGTGACTTTGCCGGCTATAGAAATGCCTTTTTACAGATGCATGGCTTTGGTTTCGATGCCGTCGATTATGATGCAGATGTTGAGCCAGTTGTCGAGATGGCACTGGTCGAGCCTGCTACCAGTTAGGTAATTTCTCACGCAGGTGCTAGTCAACCACCGACAGTGCCTGCAGTTCGTAACCCTATGTAGCGCTT
>CBDUKY010000097.1:0-9008 GCA_965367925.1 uncultured Pseudomonadales bacterium
CGCCGGTTATTCTCTTTCCACAGGCCATCATAGATAAAGTTATGGAAGTAGTAGGTTTCAAGATGCTTGAACTCAGACCTGGCGGCAGAGAACAACTCTTCACAAACCTTCACGTGGGCATCCATTGATCCGCCATTGTCGAGCAGGAGCAAAACCTTAACAGTGTTACGACGCTCGGGGCGCATAACGATATCTAACAAGCCGCCATTTCTGGCTGTTGAACTGATGGTGCTGTCTATATCGAATTCATCTTCAGCACCAGTTCGGGCCAGCTTACGAAGTCGGCGCATGGAGATCTTCATACCACGAGTACCAAGCTCGACATTATCGTCATAGGCCTTGTAATCACGCTTATCCCAATTTCGCTTACCACGACGCTTCTTGCCTTTGCGTTCATCGCCTTCTTCGCCGCGACCGTTCTTGCCCTTGCCTTCCTTGTCTTTTTCTTTGCCTTCGCCCTTGGCAGCTTCTTCCACCTGACGCTTGAATTCTTCAATGAGTTTTTCAAGACCACCGAGTGACTTGATCTTCTCAAGTTCTTCCGGCGTCAGTGTTTTCTCAAATTCGCGACGTAAATATTCGTCAGGAATCATCGAAGCCAGCATCGAAGACAAGTCTTCAAGACCTTTAAAGTAGGTACCGAAGGCGCGGTCAAATTTGTCGTAGTGACGTTCGTCTTTTACCAGTGCCATACGGCTAAGGTAGTAGAAGTCATCAATATCAGCATAGACCAGACGGTGCTTTAGAATGTCGATCAGATGTAACAGTTCGGTAATGGAAACTGGTATCCGGGCATTCTTCAACGCCATGAAAAAATTGATTAACACGACTAACCTCCCTGTGAGCCTCCACCACCCTGGCGTCTATTCATGAACGCAAGTCGCTCAAGCAATTGAACGTCTTGTTCGTTCTTCACGAGTGCACCATACAGTGGTGGGATCGCTTTAGACGTATCACGGTTTCGGAGTATTTCTTCTGGAATATCATCTGCCATTAGCAGTTTTAACCAGTCAATCAGTTCTGAGGTCGAAGGTTTCTTTTTCAAGCCCGGTACTTTTCGAACATCAAAGAAAATTTCCATCGCTTCCTTGACCAGGTCTTGCTTAATGCCTGGGTAGTGAACATCAACAATGTCTTGCATGGTGTCACGGTCAGGGAATTGGATGTAGTGGAAGAAACAACGACGTAGGAATGCATCTGGCAGTTCCTTTTCGTTGTTACTGGTAATAACAACAACTGGACGCTGCTTGGCGACAATCGTTTCACCGGTTTCATAAACGTGGAACTGCATCTTATCGAGCTCAAGTAGCAGGTCGTTTGGAAATTCAATATCAGCCTTGTCAATTTCGTCGATCAACAACACGACTCGTTTGTCAGCGGTGAATGCTTCCCAGAGTTTACCCTTTTCAATGTAGTTGTTGATGTCATGAACGCGATCATCCCCTAACTGGGAGTCACGCAGCCGGGACACAGCGTCGTACTCGTATAAGCCTTGCTGGGCTTTGGTAGTGGATTTGATGTGCCAGGAAATCAGTTCCATCCCGAGCGAGCTCGCAATTTCTTCTGCCAGCATGGTTTTACCCGTACCAGGTTCACCCTTAATCAAAAGGGGTCGTTCCAGGGCAACCGCAGCGTTCACGGCCATTTGTAGTTCTTCTGTCGCTATGTACGTATCTGTGCTTTGAAATTTCATACTCATCTAAACCGTCATGTAAATCGGGAAAATCAAGGGAAGGAATATAACTACCAGCACTTTAATTTGCCAGCCGTTACTAATCAAGGTCATAAAGAAGTGCATTCGAGTCAGTTATTAACCTCATTCAGGTAGGTTATCGCAGCGATTAGTGATTGCATTAAAGGCAGGCAGGGAAAGGCCTGGTGGGAATTTAGTGGCTATTTGCGCCTCATAGGCTCTGTTAGAAAATCATTGCTAGCGGCAATTTGGCGGCTAAATTTTATTTACACACACCGAGCTTTTGTTGGGCTGACTTAACCAGACTGGTGATTTCATCTGCTGTCATCGCCGCCCTGGTGGTAAGGACACTAGACTGTAGGGTTGATTGAACGGACTGGTCGGAAAACTCTTCGAGTTGTTCTGTCAGCCGTGCCCATTTGGCTTCGATCTGGTCGATCTCTGGTTTGATTTCAGCTGGTACATCATCGGCAAGCTCTTTTAGCGCCGCCAATGCAGAATTTTCTTTTTCATCTAGAGACTGATATAGCTGGGTTTTTCGCTTGCCAGCCGCCTCTGCAATTCTATTCAACAGATAGGCAACCTGCTTTGCTCGCTCCTGTTTGACCAATCGATTTTTTCTAAGCTGGTATAGGAAGCTCGCAATCACGATAAATAACAAAAGCACCCCGAGCGGGTTAATCATGGTGAAACCTAAATCCATTGATACTTCCTGTCTGTGATAGTAACCATTCTTCCGTCAGATCTACTGACTTTTTTAACTTCCTTCTTCAGTGCTCGCGGTAGAATGATCTGACGACCGACCCAGCAAGACTCTTATACTAAGCCCTGCAAGCATGATAAAGCTTGCGACTAACAGTGCAAAGCCCCCTTTTAAACCACTTTTCGCGCCTTCGAGTAGCAGATCCATCAAAAGCACAACGATTGCTGGGGCATAAAATTCTGGCGATTCACCAGCGTACCAGGGCGTAAAGATCAGTACGACAGTGGTGCCCCGGAGCACATCCCGCCATCCCCGATTCTGCATGAAGCTCGTTACTTTCCACCAGAATAGGCAACAACCAATACCGGCCAAAACATAGATTGACCAGGCAACAAGATAACTATGTGACTCAATAAATGCCATAGTCGCTAAGTGTAACAGACTCCACCAGTGCTCATTGTTCCACCCAGCGGATGATCAATTCCTCATAGCCATCTGGATGAACGTTTCTTTCATCAACCACCTTGCCCGTCACGCTAATACCCGCCTGGTGAACCGTCTCACGGCTACCTGAAACCAGAGGATGCCACCAGGGCAGATCCGCACCTTCCGCCACTAATCGATAAGCGCAGGTAGTAGGTAGCCAGGCAAATTCATCAACCCTCTCCGGGGTGAGGTGAACACAATTCGGCACATTCTTATTGCGGTTTTCATAATCAGAACAGCGACACGCATCCTGATCGAGATACCGACAAACCACCGACGTGTAATAGACGTCCCCCGTATCCTCATCTTCAAGTTTATGAAGACAGCATCGTGCGCAACCATCACATAGCGATTCCCATTCCGATGGCGACATTTCCGCCATGGCACGAGTTTTCCAGAAAGGCTCAGACATCCGTTGCGGGTTTCCCAGGACCACCTACCCGCTGCGGTGGGAGCTGCAAGTGATAGCCCTGTTCTTGCAAATTCTTGATGACGGTTTTTGTGTCTTCCCGGGCGAGTTTTCGATCTTCTGTCAGATTAAAGCTGAGGGTAAAAACCGGCTCCCCAAATCGTTCCAGCAGTTCTTCTGGCACCCTCTCTAACCCATCTGTTTTTGTAACATAGAGATAAAGCTCTGGCAGCTTCTCACTTTTATAAACCTCACAGATACAAATACTGGTCATATTTTTGACTCCACCAGAGAAAGTAAATCCTGACCAATGACAGCCTCTCGCCAGCCTTGCAAGGAACCTGGCAGGTGACATTTACCTTGATCATCCTGGGATCGTATCAATTGCTCTAGATGCCGTCGTTTCGCAAGCATTTCAGGCGCCACATTCAATGACTCTGCTCGAGCATCAACCATCCCTTTAAGGGATTTGAGCAATTTTGAATTAACCGCTGAGGCTGGTTTTTCCATGGCAGCAGGTAACAGATCTTCCGGGTCCTCATTGGCGGCCTTAATGACTGCCACCATGTCATCGCCATATTGGCGTAACTGCCTTGGATGTAAATTTCCTTCATCACTAAATGCACGTTTATCCTGTAATGACAGCGCTGCAATTTGGAACAATGATTTCTCGTCTACAACCCGGTTCCGGGGCACATTCTTTTCTCGAGCCATCACCTCTCGCCAGGCGCAGAGTCGTTTAAATACATGTAGCTGACGCCGATCTAGCCGCCAGGCATTTTTGACCTTCTTGTAATAAACATCAGGGTCGATCTGGGTCGGAATGTCTTTTGCCAGCAGCGCACATTCTTCCGTTACCCAGTCTGCGCGATTAGTTTTCGAGAGTTCTGCGACTTGAATTTCATAGACCTCTAACAGATGAATAACATCGAGCGCTGCATAGTCTAGTTGTGATTTTGTTAGTGGCCGTTGGAGCCAATCGGAACGGGTCTCTTCCTTCGGCACCAGGATATCCAGATAGTGCTGAATTAACTTTTGATAACCAACCGAAAAGCCGACACCTAGTAGCGCCGCTGCAATTTGGGTATCAAAAATTGGAGCAGGTACGACCCCAAGACAATCACAAAAGACTTCAATATCTTCAGAGCAGGCATGGAGGACCTTGACGATAGACTGGTTTTCTAACAACCCGGCAAGGGGAGAAATATCCTCTACAGCAAGCGGATCAATAAGATAGCAGTCTTCGCCGGCATACAATTGAACCAGCCCAACAATAGGATAGTAGGTATTGAACCTTGCGAATTCCGTATCAACCGCCACCGCCGGCTTTTTGCTACAGGCTTCGATCGCAGCAACTAGCCCGGACTGCTCTGTGACGTAAATGGTTTCAACCATGCCTAGATTACCTTCCTATCATTTAGCGCATGGGACAATGTGCCGCCATCGACATATTCCAGTTCGCCACCCAGGGGAATGCCCTGGGCTATTCGAGAAACAGAGATGTGTTTTAGTTTTACCATCTCTGAAATGTAGTGTGCTGTCGCCTCGCCTTCGACAGATGAACTGACAGCAAGAATCACCTCACTGACGCCCTCTGTACAGCGAGCCAATAACTCATCAATACCCAATTCCGTTGGGCCAATCCCATCTATCGGTGATAGCGTACCCATCAACACAAAATACTTACCTTGATAATAACCAGTCTGTTCGATAGCAATTACATCACCTGGGTTTTCAACCACACATAGCTTCTCAACGTCACGCTTCTCTGAGAGACAAATATGACAAATCTCAGCCTCCGTGAAATTACGACACCTGGCACAATGCTGAACCCTGTCCATCGCCTTTACTAACTTGTCAGCAAGATTTTTTCCACCGGCGCGGTTTCGCTCAAGCAGATGCATAACCATGCGCTGGGCGGTCTTTGGACCGACGCCGGGTAAAACTCGTAACGCATCTACGAGTTGATCGATTGCTGATTCATTATCTGACATGGAAGTGTTTGGACTTTTGGGTTTAGAAATTTCTGGGTTTAATCTGCAAGGACGTTTATGAGAATGGAAATTTAAAACCGGGTGGTAAGGGAATCCCAGCAGTTAGCTGCGACATCTTGTCTTTCTGGTTTTGTTCAACCCGGCGCACCGCATCATTAACTGCCGCGGCAATAAGGTCCTCAAGGATTTCCTTGTCTTCCTTTAACAATTCGTCATCAATTTGAATTCTCTTCACATCATGACGCCCGGTCATGGTTACCTTGACCATGCCAGCACCAGACTCACCCAGGACTTCTGCATTCGCGAGTTCATCCTGCATGCCCTGCATCTTCTCTTGCATTTCCTGGGCCTGCTTCATCAAGTCGCCCAGTCCGCCATTCATACTCATTTTCCGCTCCAACTTAATGTCGAGTTGTGATCGTTGTCTTGTCTAATCTACCATCGAAACTATCGATGAGTTGTTTCACCTTCTCATCAGACTCTATCAGTTTAACAGCTTCCTCGAGCGCTTCCTTCTGCCTTTGTTCTTCAATCTGTGCCGGTGTTTCACCTGTGACATCACCAATCTCGATTTTTAATGCAATCCTGTGCCCGTAATACTGACCAAGTGCATTTTCTATTCGGGATTCATGGGACTTATTCCATAGACTCGCATGCTGCTCGCTCAGGCTCAGTGTGCAAGAAGAACTTGTCGCCTCGGTCAAAATACAATTTGAGGCTACAGATAGTGTCACACCCGCAAGTCCAAGCGCAGGCAACAGGTCTGACCAGTTTTCCACACTCAAGGCAATACAGGGTTCTTTCTTTTCATTCACTTCCGGCGCTTGCACCGATGATTCATCTGTCTCTGCTGCTTGCGCTAACTTTGTATCGGAAACCGGCAGCGCCACGGGTGTTTCACTTTGCACTGGGCTGTTTACCACTGCTGCTGGAGCAGCGTCCGAATGGTTTGATTCGATCCCATTTGGATTTTGCGCTGGTGTAGACGGCGGTGTTTGCCCAGCGGCTGATGAGGATGTTGCCTCTGCCTTCGCACTGGTTTCGATTGCCTGGGCAAGGGTTGCCCTCACGGAAGCCATTTTTTCTGCACGACTTGATGGTGCACTTTGAACAGGTGCGCTTGTACCATCATCGTCAAAATCAATAATTGTTGAATCTTCAGGTTCTGCATCTGCAGAAACAGGATGGGCTTCACTTATAGTATCTTTGCTAACAGCACTGACTTGCGCTTCAATTTCTGCGGTTTTTTCCGGGCCTGGTGAAGGTTTACCTAGCCCTCCGGCAAATTTAACGGTTTTTTTTTCCGTGGAAGTCGCGGCTTGTTGTGGATTTGGTGTGAAGGTCAGCATTCGCAACATGACCATCTCGAATCCCGATCTAAGATCAGGTGCATGGGGTAAATCTCGTTGCCCAAGTAGACCGATCTGATAGTAAAGCTGAACGTCTTCCGGACTTAAGGCATTTGCGGCTGCCTCTACGAGGGCTCTATCCCCCTGGGTATTGTTAATATTGTCAGGCATGGCGTGGGCGAGCGTAATTCGGTGAAACACTGCCAGAAGTTCAGCGAGTAAGCCCACATAGTCCGGGGAGTATTCTGCGAGGTCAGCTATCTTTCCGAGGATGGCAGAAGCATCTTTGTTAATCAGCCCCTCAATTAGCCCAAAGACTTCTCGCTGATCGATGCTGCCGAGCATGGCTTTAACCTCAGCATCACGAACCGCATCATTACCATAGGAAATTGCCTGGTCAGTCAAACTCAAAGCATCGCGCATACTGCCATCTGCCGCGCGACCAATTTGCCACAGGGCAGCCTCATCAAATTCCACATGTTCGATTGGTAGGATTTGCTTGAGGTAACTGACAATTCGCTCAGGGGATAAGTTCTTTAAGTTAAATTGCAGACAGCGAGATAGCACTGTTACTGGCAGCTTTTTCGGATCCGTGGTTGCCAGCAGGAACTTGACGTGTTCGGGTGGTTCTTCAAGAGTCTTCAACAGCGCATTAAAGCTGTGATTAGAGAGCATATGCACTTCGTCAATGAGATAGATCTTAAATCGATTTTTTGAAGGCAGATACTGGACGTTATCTAGCAATTCTCTTGTGTCTTCTACCTTGGTTCTCGATGCCGCGTCCACTTCTATAAGATCAACGCTCCGACCCTCGGCGATCTCCAGACAGGTCGAGCATTCACCACATGGGACAGCTGAGATTCCCTTATCACAATTCAGACACTTGGCCAGGATTCTTGCGATGGTGGTTTTACCCACGCCCCGGGTGCCAGTGAACAGGTAAGCGTGATGCAGGCGGTTATTATCCAGCGCATTGACCAGTGCACGTAACACATGCTCCTGACCTTCCAGTTCAGCAAAACTGGCTGGTCGATATTTTCTGGCAAGTACCTGGTAACTCATGAATTGGCGAATATCCGCTGATTGATCTTTGATTGTAACTAATAATGAGACAATAGATCATATGCATGATGATATTTATAAATAAAGAAGCTCTGAAGAAGGAAAGCTAGATGACATTTCTCTGTATTGGCCATCGCGGTGCCTCTGGTCACGCACCCGAAAACACCCTGAAGGCATTTGAACTGGCCATAGAGATGGGCTGCCCCTGGATTGAACTAGATGTCTATGTTGTCGATGGGCAACTAGTTGTCATACACGATGACGAACTGGACCGGACAACCAATGGTAGCGGGCTTGTAATGGATCAAAGCTTTGAAGCGCTACGTAAACTTGATGCTGGTGACGGTGAAAAGATCCCGACCCTGAAGGAAGTCATTGAACTGGTAAATCATAGAGCCGTAATCAATATTGAACTGAAAGGTGCAGGTACTGCAGAACCCCTCAATCAACTATTGGCCGGGTATCTGACAAGAGGCTGGCTGGCAGACGAGTTTTTTATCTCTTCTTTTAACCATCGAGAACTTGAGAAGTCCGATCCTGCCTACAGGCGTGGCGCTTTGTTTTACAAAGCTGTTGATAGCTATACAAACCGATGTAAAGCCCTGCAGGTGGCTTCCCTTAACCTCGCTGCATCACTGGTCACAAAGGAGGTTGTGGATACCGCACACAGTGAAGGACTACAGGTATTCGTCTATACCGTAAATACCCATGATGAAATGCTGGCTTTGAAGAATATGGGCGTGGATGGTGTATTCACAAACTATCCTGATCAGTTTCCTTCCGATCAGGCCTGACCGTGGCGACCCAGATCAAAGCGGTGCCGGCGGAAGAAAAACCTCGCCTGGAAGCGATGCTGCAGGACTATATCAGGGAGATGAGTCAGTTCACGGAGGTTGAACAACTAGCAGACGGTCGGTATAGCTATCCTTATTTGCCCCTTTATTGGCAGGTAGCGGACAGGGTTCCACTTTGGATTGAGGCGAATGATCGGTATGTTGGCTTTGCCTTGATCAGGCAAGATATAAACCCAGATGATGGCTCCCTGGGCTGGGACATGGCTGAATTTTATATAGTCCCTGAGGCCCGGCGAGGCGCTATTGGGCAAGAGGCGGCAAGGTCAATCTGGCAAGCTTATCCAGGTATCTGGTATGTCCGGGTACTAGAAAAAAACAAGGCTGCTTACCCTTTCTGGCAAAAGGCCATCGGCAGTATTAAACCCCGGAACCTCAAGGAAGTATTTATCCAGGGCTTTCACCAATTTAGCTTTTCAATAGCGACCAAAAAATAAGTCGGAACCCTGCCTAGCCATTTG
>CBDUKY010000098.1:0-8936 GCA_965367925.1 uncultured Pseudomonadales bacterium
GTCGATATTTTTAAGTACGATAGCGTTGAAGCTACGATAAACCTTGAGGCTATTATTTGCATCGAGGCCAATACCGCCGATGCAGGTAGAAAAAGCAGAGGCAATCTGCTGAGGATCAAGCGGGTTTGTTGACTCATCAATTCTGGTTTCTGGGAATAGGGCACCGAGTCTGGTGTTAAAGCTAATAAAGCTCGGCAGGTGAAGATTCCGAGAACTCGCGACCATACCTTCCACAGCTACCATCGCATTAAGTTCGTCTTCCTGAACCAGGGACAAGGTCTCAAAGTCGACAACGGTTTTTTCTTTGGTCCAGGTACCAAGGAGTTTTTCGAATTCGCGATTCATGTTATCGACGAATTCCATCAGTAGATCGTCCCGTTTCTGGGCAATCACCAGGATAGAATCGTTCTCATCAAGAACTTCTTGAATCATGCGATTCAAAGACCTTACAGCGGTCTTTTGTAATTTTTCGACAACTTCAGACAAGAGAACGACCCGTCACGGAATTAGCGGCTAAAAGATAACCCTATTATCCAGCAAAGTATAGAAACAGTGATGGTTTTACGGTACAGGTTTGTAAACAAAATGTACAAAATTTAGCAGCTTACAGCGTAAATCTAAAAAACTACTCTAGCATGGTTTTGTCTGTAGGGTTCTTGCATCTCGTACGTTATAGTCTATTGATAGAGTGCAACAAAAGTAAAAAATGGAACTTATTGTAATGCGGCATGGAGATGCTGAGCGACACGCCGAATCTGATGAAAGGCGACCGCTTAGTGAATTCGGCATGCAACAGGTTAAGGATCAGGCGGAAAAGCTTGCTGAGCGGGGGCTTGCACCTGCCCGGGTCATTGCGAGTCCCTTGCTGAGGGCGCAACAAACCGCCACTCTGGTGACCAGCGCCATTGGTTATGCTGGTAATATTGAGACCAATGCGCTTATTTCACCGGACGGCAACCCACAGAAGGTCCTCGATGAGTTGATTGGACCCATGTTAGATAGGGCTGATCTGGACGCTTCCGGACAGGTAGCTCAAAATCTGCTGGTGACACATCAACCGTTCGTCAGTGGACTCGTCATTTTTTTAACAGGTGCAAAAGTGTTTTTGGATACGGCCAATGTGGTCTCAATTGACCTTTCATTCCCAGTCGCAAAGAGCGGAGAGATTCGATGGTTTCTATAGTCCGCTATTTTCTACCTTGTTTATTATTTTGTAGCCAGGCGTTTGCCCTCGAACTTGAAGATTTTCCAGGTGCTGAACTAGAGCAAGAAAAGGCCGAATCTGAATTCGCCATTCATCGTCTGCTGACCGGGCCTGTAGAGCGGGTCAACACAGAGCAGGTACCTGAGTCTTTTGAATTTGTTCATGGCCGAATGAAGAGCAAAATAATTGCGCTACCTGATGTAAGACGAACCAGTATTGTGAGTGATTTTTATCGGCAGCAGCTGTTGGATCAGGGGCAGTTGCTATTCGAATGTTCTGGTCGCGGTTGTGGTAGCAGCAGCTACTGGGCGAACAAGGTGTTTTCGGCATCATTACTCTATGGTCCGGAGCAATATCAAGAATATATCCTGGCGAGAACTGACGCGAAGGAATATGTCATCGTTTATGTTGCCCAGCGGGCTACAGGAAAGCGCTATGCCTACATCTCGGTGATTACTGATGCGACTGAGCAGGTCAAGGTAGAGGTATCCTCAGTCATCTCAGCATTACAGGTTCAGGGTAAGTATGTGTTTGAGTATACAGAGGCAGCAACCATTGTTGATTCTCTGGCAGGCGCGATAAATCAAAATTCCCAACAGAAGTTCTTGCTCGTGGTACATGACCGGTTGCAACCCAACGAATCAGTTGAGGCTGGCAGGCAAAGGACAGAAAAAGAAGCAGTGAAACTGCGGGATCAAATTAAATCAGCAGGCGGTGATGTGTCCCGGGTGATTTCCGTAGGTGCTGGTCCTATTGCCCCTATTGATCTGAAAAGACGTCACAGGGGCGAGCTGGTGCTATTGCTTTAAATCTTACCTAGCGGAGTAGCGACATAAACTCCATGCGTGTTGGTACGCTGTCTCTAAAATCGCCAAGCATCACAGAAGTTTTCATGGTTGAGTTTTGCTTCTCAACACCACGCATCATCATACACATATGTTTGGCTTCGATAATGACACCAACCCCAGATGCGGATGTGACAGACTGAATTGCCTCGGCAATTTGCTTGGTCAGGTTCTCCTGGATTTGCAATCGTCGAGCGAACATATCCACGATGCGAGCGATTTTCGATAGCCCTAATACCTTGCCAGTTGGAATATAGGCCACATGACATTTACCAATAAAAGGTAGCATGTGGTGTTCACACATTGAATACAGCTCGATATCCTGAACCACAACCATCTCGCTGGTGTCTGAGTCGAACAGGGCGCCGTTGACCACTTCTTCAAGGGTCATGTTGTAGCCTTTGGTTAGAAACGCCATCGCCTTTGCGGCGCGGGCAGGGGTATCAATAAGCCCACCACGAGTAGGGTCTTCACCAACGGATTCCAGGATCTTCTTGTACGCGTCTTCCATTAATAGTCTTACCTCTAAAAGCAGCTACCCTAAGTCATCGCCCTCAGTGCGTCAAAAAAATATTCAGCAGCCCCGCAGGTGAAAGGGCTATAATGCGCCCGAATTTTTGGAGATAGATCAGATGCCAGGTAGTTCAATTGGGGAACAATTCAGGGTGACCACCTTTGGTGAGAGTCACGGACCTGCCCTCGGTTGTATTATCGATGGCTGTCCCCCTGGTATTGAAATTTCAGAAGCTGAAATTCAGGTGGACCTGGATCGACGTAAGCCGGGTAGCTCAAAATTCGCTACCCAGCGAAAAGAAGATGATCAGGTAAAAATCCTCTCCGGTGTTTTTGAAGGGAAGACGACTGGCACCTCCATAGGTTTGCTAATTGAAAACCAGAACCAGAAGTCTAAAGACTACTCAGACATTAAGGATCTGTTTCGTCCAGCCCATGCGGACTACACCTATCTAAAGAAATATGGCATCCGGGATTATCGCGGTGGCGGTCGGGCTTCAGCAAGGGAAACAGCCATGCGCGTTGCGGCAGGTGCGATTGCCAAGAAGTATCTCGCGAAGTCTGGCATAGAGGTGTTCGGCTATCTTTCAGAAATGGGTGATATAGTCGCGAAACAATTCGACAAGGCTTTCATTAACCAGAATCCGTTCTTCAGCCCTGACGCCAGTAAGGTGCCAGAGATGGAACAGTTGATTGAACAACTTAGAAGAGACGGAGACTCCATTGGGGCCAAAATCACGGTGGTGGCGAGAGGCATGGTGCCAGGCCTCGGTGAACCGGTATTTGACAAACTGGATGCAGAAATAGCCCATGGGTTAATGAGTATTAATGCTGTAAAGGGTGTGGAAATTGGTGATGGCTTCGCAACTATTCAGCAGCGTGGTAGTGAGCATCGTGATGAGATGACGCCCAATGGTTTTAGCTCCAATCATGCAGGTGGCATATTGGGTGGCATATCCACAGGACAAGACATTATTGCCCACATTGCCTTGAAACCAACCTCAAGTATCACGAAACCTGGTCAAACAGTCGATACAAGTGGAAATCCGGCTGAGATTATTACCAAGGGTAGGCATGATCCATGTGTTGGTGTGCGCGCAACCCCAATTGCAGAGGCAATGTTAGCCATGGTTCTGATGGATCATTTGCTACGTAACCGGGGACAGAATATGGACGTGGGTGAGGTTGGACCTGGCATTGCTGGCTAGGCTGCTATTCTTACTGAATATCCTTTTCAAGGCAGTTTAAGAAAGCCTTACCGGCATTAGACAGGGTTCGTTGAACATGGTGTATCACCCCCAGTTGGCGTTCTATGACGACATTGGGGACATTGATGGTCGAAATGGTGCCATCAAGCATGGAAGTTGGTAACACACTCCAGCCGAGACCGACGGAGATGAGCATCTTAATCGTTTCCAGATAGTTAGTGGACATGCTCACATTCAGGGAAAGACCGCGTTCTTCGAATAGCCCTTTAACAATTCGACCAGTAAAGGTGCTCATATCCGGTAGGATCGCTGGGTAGTCTGGGAGTTGTTCTATATAAACCTTCTCCAATTTGGCGAGAGGATGATCGGCAGCACACATGAATGTCAGTTCATCCCGCCAGACAGGAATTGAGGCGAGCCGTTCATGGCTACTTGGCGCCAGGGTAATAATGCCAAGTTCTAGATTGCCCTGAACAATTTGCTCGTGGGCTACCTCTGAGTCCATAAAATGGAGATCGAGGGATACGTCAGGGTAGAGCTGAGAAAACTGCCTGAGTACCCGCGGTAGGCGCCAGAGGCCAATGTGGTGGCTAGTTGCAAGGGATAGTTGTCCGGTAATATTGCCCGCCAGATTGCTGATCTCACGCTGGGTATCTTCAACATTGAGAAGTATTTCCCTGGCTCTGGGGTCGAGGGCACGGCCAGCCTCGGTGAGATTAACAGTTCGTCCGATTCGGTCGAACAAACGAACTCCCATCTGGCTTTCAAGTAAGGCAATACGCTTACTGACTGCGGGTTGGGTGAGATGTAACCGGTTCGCCGCTAGAGAGAAAGAGCGAGTATCGGCTACTGTTACAAATGCTTTTATTCCGTCGAGGTCGATCATTCCAGTACTTTATCAAATAAATGAATAATATGAATTTGAGTTATGCGAGTGATGATCTTAGCATTAGTTTTTCGTCAAGCAAATCTCACCTTGAGTTTTGCCTGATTTCCCTTTGAATTTTGTCTTGGTTGAGGATTTTTCCACATGGAAAAGATAAATGTTGCCATCGTAGGCGCGACAGGTGCTGTTGGTGAAGTAATGCTGGAAATACTGCAAGGGCGGGATTTCCCCGTTGAAAACTTGCATCTACTGGCCAGTGAACGTTCAGCGGGCAACCGATTGCAGTTTAACGGCAAGTCTATTGTGGTGGAGGATCTGGATAAGTTCGACTTCAGTAATACCCAGATTGCGCTTTTTTCAGCCGGTGGTTCAATTTCGGCGAAGTATGCCCCCATTGCTGCATCCCAGGGATGTATAGTAATCGACAATACCTCCTTCTTTCGGCGAGATGCGGATATACCGCTCGTCGTGCCAGAAGTGAATCCCCATCGAATCGACGATTATGGCAATAAAAACATTATTGCTAACCCTAATTGCTCAACCATCCAGATGTTGGTCGCACTTAAGCCTATCTATGATGCCGTTGGTATTAGCCGGATCAATGTCTCTACTTTCCAGGCGGTCTCTGGTGCTGGAAAGAAGGCGGTAGAGGAACTGGCTTCTCAGACAGCGCGCTTATTGAACGGCCAGCCCTGGGAATCGAAGGTGTTTCCGAAGCAGATCGGGTTTAACGCCATCCCACATATCGGTGATTTTGAGGAAAATGGATATACCAATGAAGAAATGAAGATGGTCTGGGAAACTCAGAAGATCTTTGAAGATGATAGCCTCATGGTCAATCCTACTTGTGTTCGTATCCCCGCATTCTATGGGCATTCTGAGGCAGTCCATATCGAAACAAAGACGCATATTAGTGCCGATGATGCGAAGGCATTGTTGAAAAAAGCGCCTGGTGTCACGGTGATTGACGAGCCAGTCGCTGGTGGCTATCCCACTGCAGTTTCTGATGCTGCGGGTCAAGATCCTGTGTTTGTAGGACGGATCCGGGAAGATATCTCTCACGCTAACGGATTGAATCTCTGGGTAGTGTCCGACAACGTTCGTAAGGGGGCAGCGTTAAACAGTATACAAATCGCAGAAGTTTTGATAAAACGTCTGTAATAAGCGATACTTAACGCAACAATTAGAGATCATTTCTAGGTTTAGCTCGCCATCGCGCGCGGATGGGCGGGCTACTTTTGCGAGATATACTTGCGAGAAGGACGTTTGTCTCTTTGGGAGTGATGAGAGGTATAAAAATGATACGAAGACTCACGTTGCTTATCGCAACTATCCTCGGCCTAGCTGCATCGCCCGTATTCGGTCTTGGGTTAGGAGAGTTGGAGCTCAATTCTGCGCTAAATCAGCAATTTAGTGCGGAAATAGAACTAACCAATGTCCGTGGGTTGGAAGTTGCGGAAATTTTGCCAAACCTGGCATCCCAGCAGGACTTTGATCGAGTCGGTGTTGAGCGAAGCTATATCCTCACTGACCTTCGCTTTAAAGTCGTGCCCCGTGATGATGGTCAACTCGTCGTTCAGGTGACGAGTAGTAAGCCAATCATCGAACCCTTTCTAAATTTTATTGTTGAAGTGCTCTGGCCTACTGGCCGTATTCTTCGTGAATACACGGTGCTGCTTGACCCACCAGTCTTTGGACAGGATGGAATTGAACCAGTACAGGTCACCCAGACAGCACCGCGACCTGCGAAACGCCCAATTCCACCCGCACCGCAAACAAGACCAACTAAAGCCAGCTCACCGGTACAAAATCAATCTAGTCAACCAATCCAGAACCGGGCCGAACAGGAAGGCTCTGTCGCTGGTGGTGAATATGGTGTAACCGGAGCAGGGGATACGCTCTGGAAGATTGCACTGAAAGTACGACCTGATGATTCGATTAGTGTTCAGCAAACCATGCTCGCAATTCAGCGGGCAAACCCAAACGCCTTTATAAACAACAACATCAACCTGCTAAAAGCAGGGCATGTGCTCAGAATTCCAGATGCCAGAGAAATTCGAGCAGAGACAGTAGCCGCTGCCGTTCAGGAAGTGAGAGCTCAAAATCAAGAATTCGATAGCTACAGAGAAGGTAGCCTTGCTCAGTTGGATGCATCCCAGCGGAGAGCAAACCGGGACAACGCATCTAGCGCAAGTGAAGATGGTGAGTTAAAACTTCTTGCGTCTAATGATGGCTCTGGCGATCGGGCTGGTAGTGGGAGTGACGCACGTACCCAGGAGCTTGAAAACGAACTTGCGGTTGCCGAAGAAGATCTTGATCGAGCGCGACGAGCCAATAGCGAACTCAATGTTCGCCTCGAAGATCTACAAACCCAGTTAAATACCTTAAATGAAATATTGACCTTAAAGGATGATCAGCTAGCGGCATTGAAAGCTGAAGTACAGAAGATGCAGGCGGCAGGACCAACAACTGCAGCAACTCCGCCAAAAACCCAGACACCGCCTTCAACCGGTTTGCTAAGCAACCCAATTGTCCTCGCACTACTTGGCTTGATTGTCGTTGGTGGCGTTGCAGGTGGCATGATCTTTATGCGCAGACGGCAGCAAAATGCCGAGTTAGATGATGATCTTGAGGAAACCTTTGCAGAAGAAGCGCCAGAGGAAGAGGTTGATAGTACTGAAGAGGAAGTTGCTGAGGTAGTTGTTGAGGAAGACGAGGAGGTCGTCCCTGAAACCAGTGACGTCCTCAGTGAAGTAGAGATTTACATTGCCTATGGCCGATTCCCTCAAGCGATTACCTTCCTACAAAATGCGATTGAAGCAGAGCCTGATCGTGCTGATATTCAACTCAAACTGCTAGAAGTCTATGTCCAGACAGAAGACAGCACGGCGTTCAATCTGCAGTTAGAACAATTGCGTGCCCTGGGTGACGAGGAAGCCATTGCTTCTGCCCTCGAATTACAGAAAAAGATCCCTGGTGCTGCAGAAGATGCTGCGATGTCCATGGATGCAACAGTAATTAGTACAGAGCCGGTTACCGCCATTGAAGAGCCAGAGGATGACGATGAAGAGTTGTCTTTTGATCTAGACGATCTTGATGCCGAAACAGAAGAAGATGAACTGGATTTCAGCGACGAATTGGATCTTGATTTAGATGATGAAGATACACTGGATCTTGATCTAGATGATGATGGTGAGCTTGATCTAAGCCTTGAGGCCGATGAAGACGACAGCCTTGAGCTAGACGACAGCCTTGAGCTAGACGACAGCCTTGAGCTTGATGACAGCCTTGAGCTAGACGACAGTCTTGAGCTTGATGATAGCCCCGAGCTAGACAAAAGCCCTGAGCTAGAAGAAACCCTTGATCTTGAAGACGACAGTCTTGAACTCGATCTGTCTCTTGATGATGAGGACGACCTGAAAGATGCCACATTAGAGCTGTCTGAAGATGAGCTTGATCTGGATCTTGGCGATGACGACGATATCCTTGACCTTGATGAGGCATTAGATCTGGGTGATGAGGATGGGTTGGAGTTAGACCTGGACGATGATGACGACATCCTGGACCTGAGCGGTGTTGAGGAAGATGATGCCGACCTTGAAGCAGATTTAGCGTCCGCCTCATTAGACCTTGAAGATGACGAACTTGATCTCGATCTAGATGAGGAAATTACCCTCGACCTGGACGATGACGACCTGGAGCTTGATCTCGGTGACGATGATGAGCTTTCGCTAGATCTTGATGACGACGATGCCCTGGATCTTGGGGAAGACGATAGCAATAAGCTTGATCTTGCCCGCGCCTATATCGATATGGGTGACAGTGACGGTGCCCGTAATCTACTTCAAGAAGTGCTAAAGGAAGGCTCTGAAGCCGAAATTCAAGAAGCTAATGAGCTTCTTGAAAGAATCGACTAGTCGTTTTGAATACAAGCGTGAAGACTATCGCGATAGGGATTACCTATTGTGGTAGTCGATACCATGGCTGGCAATTTCAGTCTGAATCTCTCCCTACTGTTCAAGCATTCATTGAGGCCGCCCTTAGCATCATCGCTAATGAACCCATTCAAGTGACCTGTGCGGGTCGAACAGATACCGGTGTGCACGCCACAAAGCAGGTTGCACACTTCCAAACAAGCGCACGACGAGCGACGAAAGCCTGGGTGCTCGGTTGCAATGCGCACCTACCGGATGATATTTCGATAGATTGGGCTGTAGAAGTCGATAAGGATTTCAGCGCAAGGCATTCGGCAACTGCTCGCCGTTACATGTATCTGATCT
>CBDUKY010000099.1:0-8884 GCA_965367925.1 uncultured Pseudomonadales bacterium
GGATAGTTATCACTGGTTTCTGGGCGACGGCATGATCCATGGGGTTCGACTCGAAGACGGTAAAGCTGACTGGTACCGCAATCGTTGGATCAGAAGCAATGTGGTTTCTGAGAAACTCGGTGAGGCAACCAGACCTGTCGGCTTTGGTGCAAATACCAACATCATCGGTCACGGTGGGCGTACCTGGGCGATTGTCGAGTCTGGTACTAAACCTGTGGAACTCGATTATGAACTCGGCACTATTGGTAATGACCCTGGTTGGGGCGGATATACCGCACATCCTAAACTAGATCCTGAGACCGGCGACATTCATGCGCTCTGCTATGACTGGGCGAACTATCGTGACCATATCCGCTACATCGTTATGGATAAGAACGCGAAAGAAGTGAAGAACATGAAGGTGCCCATGCAAGGTATGAGCATGATTCATGATATGAGCCTGACAGAAAACTATGTTGTGATTTACGACCTACCGGTTACTGTGAGTTTTGTCGCACTAGCGACTGGCGATAAGTTTCCCTTCCGCTGGGACAATGATCATGAACCAAGAATCGGCCTCCTACCACGTAACGGTGACGGCAAAGATGTTATCTGGAGCCCAACCACACCGAAGTACGCCTATCATCCTATGAATGCCTATGAAGATGAGGCAGGTAATGTTGTGGTTGATATTTGCCGCTATGAGCGGATGTTTGAGGCCGATGTTCATGGACCATTTGGTGACAGCACACCCCGATTAGATCGTTGGACAATCAACCCAACCACCCGCACGGTGTCAGAAGATATCGTCAATGATCGCAACCAGGAGTTCCCTCGTTGCCATCCAATGCTTAACAGCAAGCCTTACCAGTTCGGCTACACGCTCGCTGCCTCGGGTCGAGATTTTCCTGGTATCTACAAATACGATATGAAAACTGGCAACTCGACAATGTTCAAATTTGGTGAAGGCCGGCAAGGTTCCGAGGCGATTTTTATTCCGAAGGAACATGCTAAATCCGAGGATGATGGTTATATGATGAGCTTCGTCTATGACCAGAATAAGAAGACCACGGATCTGGTCATCGTTGACGCACTAGATTTTTCTCGCCCGGCACTGGCTAGTGTACATTTGCCTGCCAGGGTACCTTACGGATTCCACGGCAACTGGCTACCTGATGCGGATGGCTACAAGGTCTAACGAACAGCAGCTCTTTGTTTTATCAGTTGGGTCACGATTTCTGCATGGCGCTCACGGCTGAGCTTATAGTTCAGATAAAGCAGCAAACCACAGAAGGTAAAGATTGAAGTCAGCGGCCCTTGAACAAGACCCAGATTAAAGATCACATCTGGGTCCACTGTGCCTGGTAGCGCCTGCTTTGGAAACGCTATCAGGTCTAACCCTAGCCCGGCAAATACTGTACCTGCAGCATTTGCTGCCTTGCCTGCAAAGGCGCGAGCGGAATATATAATGCCTTCCTGTCGTTCGCCGGTTTCAAGTTCAAGTTCATCTGATATATCAGCAAACATGGAATTGATGGTGATAAAAATCACCGGCGCAATGGAGGCTGCGATAAATGCCTGACCAATTAGCATTGGCAGGATTGACCAGTGTCCATTTTCAGGTAGTAAATCAAAAAGCCGTAGGACGATCAGGGTATTGCCGTTAATAATGGTCAAGGCTGCCGGTACAATCAGGCACCATTTCTTATCAAAGAATTTCGCCAGGTTCCCTGCCACAATAGAGCCAAAAGGCAAACCAACGATTACGCCAAGGACAATCAAACCTAGCTGATTTGTCTCCAGGCCCCAGAAATGAATCCCCATAAAAACGTTAAAGGCTGTTTCTACTGCCGTGACGACAGTGCCTAGCATTAGACCGATAAATATGGATCGATATGAAGGGTTCGAGAAGGCAACCTTTAGCTCACTAAACAATCGCCGGGCGCTAAACGAGACTCTTTCCTTCGGTTGTGAAAGGTTTGGAATTTCACTACGAGTACCCCAGACACATAACATGATGGCAAGGAAGGCCACTGTCCCGGCGATGCCCGCCATGTACTTGTAACCCTCGGCATTGTACATACCATTGGGCAGATCTGGCTGTGGCGGAAATACAAAAGTCACCATGCAATAGTAAAAACCGTATCCACCAATGGCGCCAAAAAACAAACCAAAACTAAACAGTGAACTTCGATCCGCATAGTCAGTGGCCATCTCTGCACCAAGAGCGAGATGGGGAATATGATATAGCGTTAAGAAGGTGCGAACAGAGACTGCAAATACCAGTACCCATCCAAAGTAAAACATTTCACTCATGCCAGCCGGCGGTAAAAACAGTAACAGCAAGGTTAATGACATGGGTAATGCTGACGCAGCCATAAAGGGGTGGCGCCTGCCCCAGCGAGATTGAAAGCGGTCAGATAGTGACCCGACTACAGGGTCAGATACAGCATCGAACAGAATCGCAATACCCAATGCTATCGAAGTTAGCGTCGCGGAGACGCCAAGGATTTGATTGTAGTAGAACAAAAGAAAAGTGTTGAAGGCGCTAGTCTTAACGCCTTCACCAATTTGCCCAATCCCCCAGAATAACTTCGTAACTACGGGCAGTTTACGCACTGTCACTTATAGGCACTCATTGTATTTCGGTAGCGAGTCCGAATATAGCAACAAGCTAGATCAAGTGTACAGCAACTACTTTCCTTTCCATTGCGGCGCTCGTTTCTCAATAAAGGCCAGCGGCCCTTCTTTGAAGTCCTCAGTCTGGGCCACACCGGCAAATTCCTTGCCGCTATTTGCCCATAAGGTGGCGTCATCGTCCATAAAGGCTTTTACTGCAACCCGACGGCTTGCTTGAACGGCAAGTGGTGCATTGGCGTTAATCCTGGCTGCTAGCTTTTCAGCTTCCGCCATGACTTCATCCACTGGCACAACTTTATTGACCATACCAAGCTCATAGGCTCGCTGTGCAGGCAAAGGATCACCAGTCATGATCGCCTCCATAGCCGTTGCCATACCAAGGGCGCGAGGCAGTCTGAACAAGCCTCCAGCGGCCGCAACCAGCGAGCGTTTCACTTCAGGTAAGCCAAACACGGTTTCGTTCGCAGCGACAATCAAGTCACAAGACAGCGAAATTTCGCATCCACCAGCGAGGGCGCTACCCGTAATCGCTGCTATGAGTGGTTTTGTTCGCTCACGACTCACAATACCGCCAAAACCACCTTTTTTAGTCGCTAGTGCACCGCCATTACCCGCATTGATTTCTTTTAGATCTGCACCTGCACAAAATGATGGCCCTTCTGCACTTAAAATACCTACCCACAGTTCAGGATCATTCTCGAATTCGTCCAGACAGGCTTCCATGGTTGACGCCATTTCACCATTGATGGCATTTCTTGCCTCGGGTCGGTTTAAGACGATATAGGCAATGTGGCCTTCTTTTCTCATTTCTACTGGCATAACACCCTCTCTTTTTAGTTGGAAATTTGTAAGTAGCTCAAATCAGTTAGCCCTATTAAACAAGAAAATCAGGGCAAAAAAAACGCGGCTAATGCCGCGTTTCTTTATCCTTCTGGCTGACCTATGGTTGGGCACCCATTACATCAATGACGACAATACCAATGGTCGATAAATTGCCCGCTGTATCTAACACACGATAGTAGATCATATCCTGACCATCGAACCCAGGGTCCGAGGTATAGGTGATAACACCACTTACAGGGTCAATGATCGCATCCCCGTGATAGGGACCTACCTCGATAAATACTGTCGCTGGATCGAGTGGATCTATGCCGTTATCTATATCGTTAGTCAATATATCTAACTGGGTACCAAAACCCGGCGACGCACTATAGCTATCAATTGCTGCCAGTGGTGGATCTGTCACAAAGGAAACATTGTTCTCAAATATCCTGTGAGACAATCGTTTCGTTTCGAGGATTGAAGGGTCACAACCAGGATCATCCGCAATACACTGATTCTCATCGCGGATTACTGTTGTTCGCAGCTTGCTGTCGAAACCAACATCGAACAGATGATTCGTCGTCCTCGATTCGATCAAGGTGTTGTCTGGTACCGTTGTATTTATTGATGAACAGGTTGAAACACTTGGGATCACACTACCTGGATACTCAGCACCTGCTTCAAAAGTGTAGGCAATGAGTAGGTCATTACCCCCATCCGTCTGCCAACAGATACCTTCCGGATCAGGCACAATGGCCTGCAGCAGCCCTGTATCAGGATCATAATACTCACGTTCAACCTGACCTCGACCATCTGGGTGAAGCCGGATAGAGACATTTGATGCTACCCGTGTACCGTTATTCAGCGGGAAGCCATCGTTAACTTCATAGATACCAGGAACATTTCCAATGTTAAAGTTAACACCTCCGTTGTCTGTAAAGGACACGTCAGTAATAACCCGGAAACTAGTATCTGGATAGTAGTAGATGGTACCAACCACATTCTCATCAGGTGTGCTTATGAGCAGATAATTCGTCGAATGCTCTCCGTCAAGGAAATCTATCTCAAGGCTATTATCAGCACCTGTTGAGTAGGTAATCGAAGTATCCTTGTAAATCGCCATACCTGACCCAGCGGAGAAGAACCCGATATGATCAGTTTGTGGTGGTGTATTTGGACCACCTGGAATTGTTGGTCGGTCTGTTGCGACATTCGACGGGAAGGTTCTGAATTCCCCGTTAGTAATATTGAATGGCATGACATTTGGAATACCAACAAAGGTATGATCAACAAATCCACCGAATGGCTCAGTGCTGAATATCAGTCCAGCAGCGACATCGAGCTGTGTCACCGTGCCGACAGTCTCTCGAATAAATTCATCTGATAGCGCACCATCGCTCAATAGCGTATAGATAAACTGGTCGGCAGTTGTCGTTACAAGTACTTCTTCAGGATCCTCGTCCATATCCAGGTCGATAAAGACAGTTTGTTGATCTATCTGAAGTCCACCAATCGGTGAGAAATCGACAGTTAGTTCAGTGTTTGTGGCAGTCCAGTTAATAGGCACAGGACCATCCCAGTTTGCATATTCACCGGTACCACCTGGGAATAATTTCAACAGTGCACCAGGTCCAATATCACGACCCGCTTCAAGGGTTGGGTCATAGGATGGCACGGCGAAAGTTTCCATCGAAATTGCAGGTTGCACATTCACATTAACGCTTGTGAAACCATCAATGCCACTATCGTCCGTGACCTTCAATTGGAAGGTCAGGGTATCAGTGTCAGTCATTGGCAAGCCGTTAGGCGCACTAAAACTTGGCGTTGGCGAAAATGGGTCGTCCAGGGTTACTGGCGTACCCCCTGTCTGAGTCCATTCATACCCTACAATGGCGCCATTGTCTGTACTTGCCGATCCATCGAGCACAACAACATCTCCACGCAATGCGCCCTGATCAGCTGCAATTGCCTGAGGTGCCCCAATATCAATAATGATAAAGCCAATTGTTGAGGGGTTACCGTCAGTGTCATTGACGCGATATTGGAAAAATTCCCGCCCGGTAAAGGTGCCTGGGTCATAGGTAATCTCACCCGAGGTTTCTACCACGGCTGTACCTTGTAGCGGATCCAGCACAATCTCAACAGTGGTTGGATCAATCGGCAATCCTCTCGTCACATCATTCGTCAGCACATCAATCGTGATCGGCGTGCCTACAGGGATCGGGCGATAATCATTCTCTGCAATGGGTGGCACCTCAGTTAAGGGCACACGATCTGCACTAAATGGCTCGAAAGACCTCGGGGTAAATTCTGCCACCTCACAGGTACCTGGAGGTAAGTCATCGCAACTACTGCCCTGGCGTTCATTGACTCCTCGCACAGCCGTATCTGAAACGCTAAAGAGCGTAACCACGTTTACGTCACCAATGCTCGTATCGCTCAAGTTTGAACAGTAGGAAGTTGAAGTCTCAGGAGAATTCGGGGTAACGACGCCCATAGATTGAGAGCGATTAACAAGAATCACGCCACTAGAAGGGCTAGACCAACAAATACCAGACGGACTCTTTGCCAGGAACAATCGATCACCAGGAAAACTCGGTACCTGGTTCGTATCCAATTCAAATTCAAGTGAGCCTGTGCCATCTGGATTCAAACGGAACGAGATCAGCCTTGAACCGAAGGTCTCCTCATAATTTCTTCCGGAGTAGATACCAGCAAGACTCGCCAGGTCTGTTGGGAAGACTGCATTGGCCGCTCGCTGGTAAGACAAAGACACGTCACCTATGAATAACCCATCTTCCTCAAAGAATGCTTCCGTGAGGGTATATTCCGTGGCGATGACATCACCAGATTCCTGGGTAAACAAATGGTAATAGTCTGCAGATTCGCCATTGGCAAAGGTCACACTCAGATGGCCATCCGCTTCAATTGAGTAGGTGAAACTAACGCCGTTTCTAGCTGTTGTACCTGTACCATCGCTATTAAAGGTGAAAATATCATCCTGCAACTCGTCATCAAAAAACAGGTTATCGCCAAATTCAGGATTGACGTTAAACAGCAAGTTCCTCTGATCACCATCAGCAAAACTGAACGGGATTTGCTGGGCGTAGTCGTAACCCTTAAGTGGTCCGCTGATATCGTAAGGTTCTGGTGCAATCACATCGGTGGTATTAATTCCTGTGTAAACACGGGTACCAACATCACGAATCGTGAACTCATCACCGTTTGGATTATCTTGTAACAAGGTGAATTCAATAAAGTCGGCGACTTCTTCAACCAGAAACTGTTCCGTTGCTTCACCATCTTCGTTGGTATCAATGAACTCATCATAGTCATCGACAATAAACCCATCTTCGAACTCGACTCTAATGGTTGGCCCATCTACGCTGTAGGTGAAGTCCACCAGGCCCGCATCATCGAGAATAATTCCGGTACCGTCCGGGTTGAATGTAATTCGTCCACCGCTGTCGATGTCTTCGCCGACACCATCACCAAATTCATCCTGGTCAATAGCAAAGAAGGTCGCTGGTACTGGTCCATTAACAACCACATCGACTGTATCGGTCGCGGTAACACCAAGCGCATCAGCGACTGTCAGGGTAAACGACAGCGTTTTTGTACCAATCAGAAATTCAGGCGCCGTAAATGTTGGCGTTGCTGAAAGCGCATTATCTAATACAACCGGTTCACCACTTGTTTGCGACCAGCTATAAGTAATACCGCTTTCTGCATCGATTGAGGCGCGACCATCAAGTGTTACCTGCGATGCCTTGGCAACAGATTGATCAGGTCCTGCATCCGCCGTTGGGGCTGTATTACCAGCACCAGGTTCAATAACAATGACCGGTGGTTCTGTTTCTGGAAAATTCGCGAAGTTGTTGTTTCGGAATCGATTAATTTCAGCATTAAAATCGACATCAGTTGGCAATACCGCTCGCTCATCACCAATAAATATTTCTTGTGGTTGATCAAACTGCATACCATCAATCTGACCATCAATCAGATCGAGGGTTACGGCAACAATGACGTCATAGGTAGGACCAGGCAAACCCAGTTGAATCGAAACATTATTGATAACATTTGCGAGTCCACCAAGAATCAGCGCGTACTGCATTTGAGCATTGTTAGAACCAGGCGCCGGATCAATTGGGTTTGCTGGAATCGTCGTGAGGACATCAAAACCCATCTGCGCATCAAATATGGCTTTAGCCTCAGCAAAACGCATTGGGAAGGTGCCATCGATGCCACCTAAAAATCTCGCTCGTTCAATCAGCACATCTGTAAATGGATTGATTGCAACGCTGGTTGCACCCTGGGGCAAGATGCCCAGGAAGAACTGATCAGGGGTCAGTTGAACCCGTCGTCGCAATGCCGGGTCAGGCTCCTGGTCAGACTCGTCGACAAATGCACCACCGCTAGCAACGATCAACAAGACACCGACGTTGTCAGGAATGTCAGCAGAGAAGGTACCATCTGCATTCGTCGTCGCCGTTGCAACTGGCGAACCAATACCAAAGCCGAAGTTGTCTACTTCATAAAATTCTAACTGAGCGCCTGCTACAGGACCTTTCGTCACAGCACCACTGACCGTCGTTGTGTTAGTGGTTGGTTGCGATGGGGTTGCCGGATCAACAGGGGCTGGTGCCGCAGCATCACTACCACCGCCTCCACCGCCGCCACAACTCGCAAGTAATAACGAGAAGGTTATCGCTAGTAGCGCTTTGCAACCGGAATTAAATCGTATTTTCTGTCTACTCATTGCTAAATATCCTGTCTACGCTTACTGCGCATCAACTGCAGTTGATTTTTTAAAGATCGCAACACCATTGATGGTCGTTGAACCGTTAGTGAGCTGGTAGGTTAAACCTGCACCAGCTGGCAAGCCTGTCGCGCCGTAGCCGCCAAATGTACCGCCAAAGGAACCAGAGCCACCAACGTTACCGTTAACAAACACTGTGTCATATAGTCCCTGGAAAAGGTTTGCTGTAATTGTGCCGCTACCACTAGCCTGCCAATTGGTCTGGTTAATACCAAGCTGCACACCAGATTCGACAGTTGCGTTTGTAAAATCTGCAAAGAAACTTGCGGACCCAAGAATACCGACATTACCAAGATTGTCAGTTGGATCTGTATTCCCCACCAGGGTGTAAACAGATGAACCAGTGATTTGCTGAACTGGCACAACATCATCAGAAGAAGCCAGCACCCAGTGTAAATTTTGATTGTTCAGATCCAGATTCGTAGGCGCTGCCCCGCTAGACTGGGTTGCAATACCTTCAGCCCAACGACCCCAGCGAAGCTGTGAGTCAGGATCAAAACCCGTATTGTTATTTGTTGCGGCGCCGATTGCGAAGCTCGTGGTTCCACCATCAGCTGTGATGGCATCAAAACCAGCAAGATTGCCATTAGCATCAACGCTTAATGTATCAGCATTGGTGTTAAT
>CBDUKY010000100.1:0-8883 GCA_965367925.1 uncultured Pseudomonadales bacterium
TTGACGAATACGGAGTTTATCAGATGAATCAAGATCAAACTCCTTCGCGAGTTGTTGAAAATCGTCTTCTGTCAGGGAGATGGATAATCGAGGACGTACTGGCTTGCTATTGACGGGCAAACCAAGAATTTCTCGGATCCTATCCGGTGGATTAATACCCTTTTCGAGGGCTTCAACACGAATCTGGTAGCTGACCTCCTGGCCGAGGTCAAAAGCTACCTGAACTGCCTTCGCGGCACTCTTCTCTTTTGCCCACTTATCAGAGGTAGACATCTAGGCTGCTCAATCCGGTCAATCTGTAGAAGTTTCTTCGGTGCATTATATTCCTAACCACGGGCTGACTTGATCCTGTCTAACACAGCATCAGCATTTGAGTGTTGCTCAACAATACCGGCCGCTTGTAGCTTTTCTTCAAGGCTCTTCTTGGATTCTTCCGCTTGCAGTTCCTCAGCTGCGGCCAGCCGATCAAAGTTTTCCTGTTGACGCTTCTTGATTCGCTCCAGTGAATCTTTTGCGGACAATATTTTTGAGCTACTGAGGGCAAAATTATCGGATATTGCTGCACTGGCCTTTTGAACGCTTTCTGTGGTTTTGACCATACTCAGCTGACGCTCATAGTCTTTCAACTGCCGTTCAGTCTTTTTAACAAGATCTTTTAGGCGGGCCACATGCTCACTAAAGGTGGCCTGAATATGCTCCTGTTCAGCAAGATCAGTTTCAAGCTCTGCGATCTTCTCGGCAATTTCCAGCGCAAGCGATTCATTGGACTTGTCTAGCGCCTGACCAGCAAACTCCACGTGTGCAGCGACTTCATTTTTCAGGCTACTCACCTGACGACTAGCCTGCATTTGCTTCGCCATCACTTCAGTTAAGTCCTGCTTGGCTTTCCTTAAGTGATCTTCTGCATCGCGAATTTCTTGTTCGAAAATTCGCGTACCATTTGCATCCACCACCAGTTCTCCGACTTCTCTCGCACCACTTCTTACGGCTGTCATAATTTTTCTCAAAATACTCATTTCACTTCTCCTGGTAACTTTCTACCTAGACTAAGAATTCCTCGAGTGCATCGATGGCTTCTACTGCGTTTTCCGTTAGCGTGATGATCTCGTGACAAATGTTCTCAATACTTGAATGAATCGACAGTGAGCCAAAAATGACAAACCGGTCGCCGAGTCTGGCGAAGGATGACAATGGCATCGGGATATTGAGCTCCAGAAGCTCTTCGAGCATTGCTGTTCGGCTCTCTGGTTTTACTTCCGCTTCACTAAATAGATTGGTGATGCACATAATTTGAGAGTCAGTAACCGAAACAAACGCTGGCAACTCCTCATATTCCTGCACAGTAATCTGCAACACCTCGGTTTCACCGGGGATTGGCTGACATTCAAAATGGTAGCCATCAAAACTAACCAGCTCTGAGATGCGTAATGCCAGGTCGTTTGTATTCATACCCTTCCCAATTGACATAATATGTCGATAAAGGCCAGTTTAGTTGCATGACATATTATGTCAACCAATATTTTTCGCTGATGTCCCGATCATTGCCTCAATAACGCCGCAGGGCAGGCTAACCCTATGCCTATTCCGTAATTCGTCGTTATAATCGCCTCATGGCCGACATAAACATTGAAAACTTCTACCGACACATCGCCAAAATACTCAATATTTTGTACACCCACTTCCCCACCAGAGCGGCACTTTATGTGGATGAAGTGGCAGGTGTAGATGAACCCGATGAGTATGGCTTGCACAGTCCTAGCTATACTGCCGGATTCTTCGCCATGCTGTGGCTGGCTGATGAGGGTTATATTCGCTATGCGGACACGATTCGCCAGGACGGCATTGATCAAGCGAGCTTGACCCATCGTACCTTTTTGATTCTCACCGCCCCCACGGACCCGATATGCCCTGAACAGGACATGGTCAGAGAAGAAAATGGCAATGTGGTAAGCCTACAACCTGCTGAAGACATGAGTCCATCGCTACAGGAAGAACGACGACTCATTATTAATCAACTGCGCCTCGCCCTTCGAAGCGGCTCTTCCATCGCTATCACGAAGGTCGTGAATCATATTCTTCGCGCTGAGAAATAGCTTCGGTCCGATGGCCTGACTAATCAGCCCTGGACCTGACAAAATACTGCATCATCGTAACCCGTGATTACCCGCATTAGACCAGCGAGCTTCTTGTCTAGCGTGACACTGCCAGTGTCCACCTTTAGACCATCGGGTAGTGCCTCTAATTTAGACTTTGTCGCGATAACCTGGATGTTATCCAGGCCCACGGCTTCAATGACCCGGGCGCTAAATTGTTGGTTTCCTCGACCAAAAACATGACCTTGACCACCTATGACCGTGATAATCATCCTGCAATCACCTGCTTCAGCCAGCGCAAATAGCTGTGCCTCATAGGCATCAGACAGAAGAAGCTGACCATCCTTAACCACATCAACACCGAGCAATGTGTTATCCAGCCCAAGATTTTCCATCACTGCGGCCGTCGTCGAGCCTGACCCTACAAAGTAGGTTAATTCCGGCGCCATATTTTCAACGATGAACGCTGCGATATCTTCTACCACCAGGGCTTCGACTTCCTTCCCTCCAGACTTGACCTGCTGCATATAGTGCAGCGTTTCAGGCACCCAGAGTTCACCGTAAAACTTTGCCCGTACCACACCACGTTGAAATGCTTCCTCGTCAATATCCCGCACTTCCGCCAACACGGCGGAGTGAAGTTGCCCTGCCGCCATTGCCTGAATGATATTTGCCGCGGCTGTTGGATTATTGGCAAAAACGCCAGAGTGCATCTTTACGCCACAGGGAATTCCTAGCACAGGAACCGTTGAGGAAAGCTGCACCTCAGCCAACGCATCGACAACATCCCTGGCAGTACCATCACCGCCGGCAAAAACTAACAAGTCAATATGTTGCGCGGAAAGTTGCTTGACCGCTGACCGGGTATCAGCAGGTGTTGTTGGTTGCCCAATAGGCATATCTAACACCTGGGCTGACACCTTTGCCTCCTCACACCAGATACCACCCATATCGGCTGCCACCGTGACAAGTTCATAGGCGTCTGGCTGGGCGGCAATCACTTCGAGTAATGGTGCAAGACGAGTAGCAATCTGACTCTCAACACCACGCGCTGATGCGATCTGAACGGTATCAATATGATCAGAGCCTTTAAGACCTGCTGGGCCACCAAGGCCCGCGCAGGGATTTACCACTAGTCCTATTTTCACAATACAGTCTGCTTCATTCGATTAAGTAAGCCTTCCCCAAAGTTCATCTCCTCGCAAAACTCAGCAAGTAATAATTCATCAACTGCGCCGCGACTCACATGGGCAGTCGATATATCCAATGGAATATCACAGTCGATGCCGGTAATTTGCCGATACAGTCGAATTGATGCCTCATGTTCTTCGAGAATCTTCTGCATTCGTTTCGCACCACGAATGTTTAAAGTAGAAACCCTGGGCGTTTCATTTAGTAAAGTTTCTAGATCTTGAAATTCCGCTAGCAATGCGGCGGCAGATTTTCCTCCGATCCCTGGCGCACCTGGAATATTGTCAACAGTGTCTCCTGCAAGGGCCAAAAAATCCGCGATCTGTGAGGGGGTAACGCCAAACTTTTCAAACACCCCCGCTTCATCAGTATAAACATTGGCTGCAAAATCCCAGAGCTGGTCGCCTTTTCGCAATAGCTGACCAAGATCCTTATCTCGCGTCACAATTGTCACCTGCTTATCGCCACCCAACAGTTTTGCCAGGGTGCCGATAATGTCATCTGCCTCATAACGCTCAAGGGACAGATAATGCAACCCGAGTAACGCCGTTAACCGTTTACACTGTTCAAATTGATAATGCAGATTGCTGTCTGGCAATTCACGATTTGCTTTATATTCAGGGTAAATCTCATTCCTAAAACAGGTATTTAGACTCTCATCGAAAGCAACAGAGATTTCCTGTGGTGACTTTTTCAGTAGATCGACAAGGAAATTAGCATAGCCATAAACAGCATTGATGCTTTCGTTCTTCTTTGAAACAAAGTTATCTGGTATCGAAAAATAGGCACGAAACACATATATGGAAGCGTCAACCAGATAGAGTTTCCGGCGACTCATGACCTGATTCGTTTCACAACAGCACTGAAGGTAAAGCAGAGTATTTCATTTGAATGAATCTTGCCTGAAACAAATACCATAGAACCCGTCTTACGATTCACGTCTACAGTACATTCAACCACCTGACCAATTTCTACTGCCGCCATAAATTCGCAACTAAAACTAACGGTGACACAGCTTTCATTGTCGTAACCATCAGTACTCGTCATGGACAAACTGTAGTCTGCAAAGGTCATCAAGACGCCGCCATGAACTGTGCCGTTGGCATTGCAATGTTGCTCGCTAGCACGAAATGCATATTCCATTCCCGCGCTACCCTGCCGATAATAAAAAGGTCCAATATGGTCTTCTGCGGCATCAAGACCTGGCATTGTTTGGTAGCCATCGGGAAACATCAGTGAGGTAACTCCTGGAAGTAACATGGGTCAGTATAGTTAATTTTGCCACCAGAGAGTGCATCAGCGAATCTAGCCGCCCTTGGTGGTAGCCCCTTGCTCAGTAGCGCGAGTGCCGCCTCATGCACCCCGACCCTGAAACGGGATATATCATGGTCAGGAAGATCAAGATTGTCGGCACTGATTTTAAACGGCAAGCCACAAGCAACACTAAAGACCCATTCCAACGCCTGTGGACGACGTTCCACCTGCTCAAACGCAAGTTGCTGTGCGGTGTCCCGTTGCGGTTCATACCAGTAACCATAGTCATCTTGTTTTCGACGTTGAGGCCCTGCAAGACACCAGTGAGCAGCTTCATGGAGCGCACTTGAGGGGAAGTCCTCGCGGTAGTAGACCTTGCTATCACCATCCGGAACGAATTCATAACGGGGTTCTAGCACCCCACCAATCAGTATGGTCTGGTGTGAACGACGAAATGTTGTATTAAACAGAGCTGCGATCTGTTCGTGACCAATCACAGGGGCTCCTGATCGGAATCCGGCAGGCAACTGGTGTCGAGCAAAGCAGAATAATAGGGATCAGACAGATGCTCACGGCCAGCAAGCAGATGCTTTAGATACCAGCTTGCTGGTTTTAAACCATCGGCAACATGAGATTCATTTGCTATGTAAACCCAGGCTTCTTTTTCAGCTTCACGTGTCGCGATGGGCAGAAGGAACCGGTCATATCGAATCGGGTATCCCTCGAAGGGGTCCATGGCTCTAATTTGCGTTTCAGATTGAAGTTGATACAGAACACCTTCAACCACATCACCGGTACTTTCGATGACATTCGCTGACCCAGCACCAGGAATCTTCACTGAACGTTTATTAAAAGCGAGTCGATAATTGTGCAGGATTCCTGGCTCAATATTGGTAAAAGCCATTTGCCGCTTCTCAACTCGCGCCCGATTCATATTGCTGCCATAGGCAAAATAGTACGCAGCCACCTTCTAACCTTTTTTTATCCAGTAGCGATATTCGCTCGGTTCCGCAGCCTCATCTGCTTGATCAACTTCTTGATGGACCAGTTCAAGATGTAAAAACCGGCAGAAGTTAGGAAAGTCCCAGGACGTTGAGGGGTCTGTTGCGATGACTTTGATAACCTGGCCGCTGGTCATATCCATCAGCTTGTTTCTGACCACCATGAGCGGTTCCGGACAACGTAGTCCTTTCGCATCAATTTCTACATCAACGTCTATTTGCATCAAGAATTCCGATAATTCTGCTAATAATTCAAAGTTTTTACGATTCTTAAGTGGATTATGCCGCCTTCGCTTCACATTGTGCAGCCCAGCAGTATAATTCGGTGCCTAAAATTACTGGCAACCAGATCGTGGCAGCGCAAATGATTCGTGTATTGATCGAAAGAAATATCGCCGAAGGGCTAGAACATTACTACGACCGCACGATTAAGCGAACCGTCAGCACGGTCGTTCAAGCACCTGGTTGTATCTCCGGTGAGTCATTAAAAGACACCAATAACTGCAACCGACGCATTGTCATGTCCAAGTGGGAATCCAAAGAAGACTGGGATCAATGGTTCAGGTCTGACGCCCGGCGTCAGGTTATCTCTGAAATCACACCGATGCTCGAGGGTACTGAAAAAATCACTATGCTAGAACTCACCTAATACCTCTCAGGTGTCCTTCCCACCCGGATATCGTTGAATCAAATAGGCTGCCACGACGGTTCTTTGCGCATCGGTAAACGGAAAAATCGGCATTGGCGCAGTTGGCCGGCGCAAATACGCCGCCAGGGTCACAAGATCATACTTCTCACCAAGATTTTCTAGCTTTTTCAAAGCCCGTCCATTGTCCGCGTGACAAGAAATACACTGAAATTGATTAAATAGCTGCTCACCCTCGACAGTCATTTCAAGTAAATCTGCGTCGGGAATCCCTGCCAGTGTTTCTACCGCATTGAACTGCACAACTGACTGCTCAATGCTTACCTGCTGGGTCTCACCATAGGCAACCCGGTAAACCACATTTGCAAAGTCGTCTGCAATATAGAAAGCGCCATCTGGTCCCTGGGTTACCTCAGCTGGCCTACCAATGACCTTATCATTCTCAAGAAAACCACTGAGAAAATCTCTGGCTATGACATTGCCTTGTGCGTCCCAGTGTAACGACACAACCTTATAGCCATCTTTTTCAGATCTGTTCCATGAACCATGGAGCGCAACAATCGCGGCGCCTTGATAGGATGCTGGAAAGTTATTAGCACGAACAAACTCAATCCCGAGTGGTGCATTATGCGCCCGAAAGTCAAATAACGGTGGAACCGAGGCAGAAATAACGGATTCATTTCCAGCACCAAAATCGGGGTCAGGAATCTTGTTGCCATTGGCGAAAGGCCAACCATAGTGTGCCCCTTCAACAACCTGGTTAAGCTCACAGGGGGGAAAGTCATCCCCTAATAGATCTCGGCCATTGTCCGTTGCATAAATCTGGCCATCAACAGGTGACCAGTCAAAGCCAGCGCTGTTTCTCAAGCCCCTGGCGAAGATTTCTTCCCCTGAGCCGTCTGGCTGATAGCGCACCATTGCTGCCCGGCGTTCATCAGCTTCAATACATACATTACAAGATGAACCCATGCTCACGTACATCAAGCCATCCGGTCCAAATCGAAGTGTCTTCTTCCAGTGATTTCCACCCGCTGGCAAACCTGTCACGATCCGCTCGTATTCCCCTGCGAGAGTGCCAGATTGGTGGTCAAATTTAACGCGACCGATTGCATCTGTCTCAGCGATATAAAGCCAATCTTCATAGAAGTCGAGTCCATTTGGACCATTTAGGTCTGACATAAGCACCCGTTGACTGTCAGCCTGGCCATTACCATCAGCATCGGGGGACAAAATAGTGACTTGATCCTTGGAAGGATTTGCAACCAACAAATGGCCGCCCGGAGAAAATCTCACAACCCGGGCGTTATTTACTCTGGCATAGACACCGACAGAAAAACCTTCTGGTACTTTCAGTTTTTGATCCAATACTTCTTCACTGGTGTCGCCACCAGTAATCGGCGTATTAACGGCACCTACCTGGGTTTTCACAAAGATCCATAGACCAAAGGCCAGGAGCGCGAGAAACCCAAGGAAATAAACTAACCACTTTGTTGGTCCAGACATTATCTATTGATATCCCTTTTGTGCTTGAAGCTTATGCGCCTCGGAGATGACGTAACCCTGGATGGCTTTGGCATCATCCTCAGTGAGCACGTCTTTGAAACCTACCATGCCGTTGTCTTTTAGAATCCCATCAATCACGATTTCTTTGAACGCCATATGTTTCGCTGGTTGCATATGTCTAAGGTCAGGCAAGACACCGCCACTTAAGACGCCAGGACCATGACATACACCACAATACCTGTGGTACATCACTTTCCCGTGCGCAATTTCCTCAGCACTTGCCGTCAACTCAGGTGGTGTAGGTATCGGTGCCTCAGGTTCAAGTGGTGGTAATTGCACGTCGCCGCCTAACTTATACGTTAGTATTCTACCGCGCGTCTTATGTTTTGTTTTCTCTGCGGTCGCTGCTGCGAGGGCAAAAGCACCGCCCCAGCCGGCTACCACAGAAATATATTGTTCCCCGTCTACTGTATAGGTGACTGGTGGTGCAATCACACCGGTCTGGGCTGGCGTTGACCATACTTCTTCACCAGTATCAGCCCTGTAAGCTTTGAAGTTGCCTTGCGACGTTCCTTGAAAAATAAGATTGCCAGCGGTGGTTAACATACCGCCATTCCAGGAACCTGCATGTTGAATTCGCCATACCTCTTCTTGCTTCACAGGGTCCCAGGCTGAAATATAACCTCGTACCATGCCATCAATCTTGTCTTCTAGTTCCTTGTCACCACTAGGTGCATTGACCAGCGGGTCAACCGCCAGATTCCAGCGCCCCTGCTCATAGTGAAACTGTGGCTCATTGCCATAGGCGAAAGGAATATCAAGCGCAGGAATATAAACCAGTCCGGTATCTGGGTTATATGCCATGGGATGCCAGTTATGACCACCAAAAGGAGAAGGCTTATGGAAAGCGCTTTCTAACTGCTCATCGGACATGCTCTTGAGTGCCGCAATTTGATCTTCTGGAGAGAGGGCGGCAAGTGGGTTAGCAGCTTGATAGCGTGCATTGGGTGTTTCAACAGGTCGGCCTGTTTCTGGGTCGACATGGCTTGCCCAGGTGATCGGGATATAAGGCTTCGCCGAGATGAATTCACCTGTTGCCCGGTCAAGGACGTAGAAAAAGCCATTCTTTGGTGCCTGCATAATAACCTTACGCACCTCACCGTTTATGTTTATCACGGTTAGTATCATGTGCTGT
>CBDUKY010000101.1:0-8871 GCA_965367925.1 uncultured Pseudomonadales bacterium
GGAGGTTTGTCGAGTAATCAATGATTACCATGAGGAAGAACGCATCGTTGGCTACCATGTAAGGTATCGCTACAACAATGAGACCTATACGACTCGCACGGATACTGATCCCGGTGATACCATTAAGCTTCGATTGGCGGTTTCACCGATCACATAAGTGATTGGATGCGGAGATTCTGATGCGTAGGGTATTGATCACGGCTTGCATTATATTGTCTACCTGGATGGCGATAGCGATTCCTGCTGTCGCTTCTCCTTTCGGCGGCAAGGCTGATTTAGGACGCCCTGTACCCAATAATATTTTGCCGGGCGCAAGTGCTCGTCCAAAAGTTGGACAACAGCAGGCCGCGTCTCGTGTAAAACAACGTTACCCAGGCAATAAAATCCTCTCGGTAAATTTGATTAAAGGTGGTGGCCCACCTGTGTACCGAATCAAAATGTTGTCTGATAGTGGCGTTGTAAAATATGTGTTCGTCGATGGCGTTCACGGTGAGGTTTTTGAATGAGCAAGCGACTATTACTTGTTGAGGATGAATCAACGCTGCGAGAACAACTGCTAGAGATTCTAACCCGTCACGACTATACGGTAGATTCAGCGTCAGATGGTATGGAAGGTATGTATCTTGCCCAGAAGTTTTCCTTCGATGTAGCAGTGATTGATCTTGGCTTACCGAAGGTGCCAGGTATGGAAATCGTGCAAAAGATTCGCGAGGAAGGTAAGGAATATCCAATCTTAATCTTGACCGCCAGGGCAGACTGGCAAGACAAGGTCGATGGGCTTGAAGCCGGTGCCGATGACTATCTAGTTAAGCCCTTTCATGTACAAGAATTGCTGGCGAGACTCGATGCCTTGATTCGGCGTGCATCAGGTAAATTTAAACCGGCGCTTGATTATGGTCCTATCCACATGGACACGCGCGGCAAACGTGTGGAAGTGGAAGGTGACAGGATTGATTTGACCGCCTTTGAATTCAACCTGTTGCAATATCTAATGCAACGGCCAGGTGAAGTGGTATCCAAAACAGAACTCACAGAGCACCTTTATGAGCAGGATTTCGATAGAGACAGCAATGTCATCGAAGTTTTTGTTGGGCGCCTACGCAAAAAGCTTGATCCTGCTAATGCGCTAAAACCCATTGAGACAGTTCGCGGTCAGGGTTACCGATTCACCGTTAGTAACGTCTAACGTGACGGCCAAGATTCTGGCAAAATCCTATTCTCTTCGTGAGCGGCTGCTATTTACTGCGGCCATTGTCCTGTTTCTATTTCTAGGTTTAATGGGGCTGGTACTAGACCAGGCATTTCAGCGCACCGCAGAGCAGAGTGAAGCTGAAAAACTCCGTATTCAAATCTATGGTTTATTGTCGGTTACAGAAGTCACTGCCGGTACGCTATTTCTGCCAGAAGCCTTACAAGAACCGAGATTCAACAGCCCTGGATCAGGCTTGTTTGCCCTGGTGCTTGATACTGATGGCAAGGAACTCTGGCGTAGTCCATCGGCTGTTGCACTTGAGTTAAATTCAGACGAGGTTGCACGACTTCACAAAGGACTTGTACCTGGCATGGATAAATTTGATCTGCTGGAGAGTCAGTCTGTCTTCTCCCTTAGTTATAAGATCCTCTGGCTCGGGGCAGGTGAGGAGGCAACGGAGTATACCTTTGTTGTACTAGAAACCCTGGATGCCTATCGCAATGAAATTAGTAGCTTTAGAAATAATCTATGGGGCTGGCTGGGCATTGTTGTGATTGCCTTGATTGCGATCCAATCGGTGGCGATGAAATGGGGACTAAAACCGCTAGGCGAACTCGCATCGGACTTGAAGGCCATCGAAGACGGTGAGCGCGATTACCTTGATCGCGCCTATCCTAAAGAGCTAGCAGGGGTAACCCGAAACCTGAATATATTACTGTCTAGCGAACGGCAACAACGTGAGAAGTATCGAACCACCCTGGCGGATCTTGCCCATAGTCTTAAAACGCCACTCGCTATTCTAAAAGGCAGTGCCAACCAGCTTGGTTACGACGGCAAAGATGCGATCCCTGATATTCAACAGACGATTGATGACCAGGTCGATCGCATGGATCAGATTGTTGGCTATCAGTTGGAGCGAGCAGTTGCCAGTTCGTCTAATCTCATCAAAAAGGCTATCGATGTTGCGCCGATTGTTGAGAAGCTCGTGACCGCGATGAATAAAGTCTATCAGCGCAAAGAAATGGACATTCAACTAAACCTTCAGCCTTGTACCTTCTTTGGCGATGAGCGAGACTTTATGGAGTTGTTGGGAAACGTCATCGACAATGCCTGTAAATATGGCGAAACAACAGTGCGTATTGATATTGCCAAGCCTGCCGGTGCGGATGTGGAAATTGTTGTTGAAGATGATGGTGCTGGGATACCGGCTGCGGACAGGGAAAAAGTATTAGCTCGTGGTACAAGGCTTGATACCAAACAGCAGGGGCAGGGTATTGGGCTTGCAGTCGTGGTTGAGATTGTGGATCGTTACGGTGGCAAAATTCAGCTAGAAGACTCGCTGCTCGGTGGCACCCGCGTTGTGATTAACCTCGGTTAGGTTAATCAAACGAGCATGCCAAATGAACCTGTCTAATTAGACCACGCCGAGTTTAGTTGCTACTCGTTGATAACGCTGCTTGTGTGCCTCGTCTTTACCAGGTAGCGAAAACCAGTCAAGCATCAAATCATCAACCTGCTGCTGATGGGTGCGAGTTTCCTTTTCACCTTTAGAGAGTTCCTTGTTCAGGCGCTCAACCTGATAGGCCATTCGTGCTGCCTGACTTTCTGGTGGTGATTCAATACCAGCCAGAATCTCAAGCCGGATCAGAATGTTCTCTGCAGTCTCTGCGCTGCTCATACCCTTGTTCGCACGTTTTTGTTCCAGACGTTTGGTAAAGGTTTTATCCAGTACAATGTCTGAGACAAGTGCAGCTTCAAGGGCTTCATCGGTTAGTTCGCCAGCAGCGTGCTGATCATATAGCTCGCACTGGCGCTGGAATTCTTGCAGCATCTGTTGTTTGTTAGCAGCGATCTGTGAATCAAGAATCTTCGATGCCTTTTTAAGTAGGCTCTCAGACTCTTGCTTGATACGGCTGTGTTGTTTGTCTAATGGGAATGCACGGAATGCCTTCCTGAATGTATTAATTTCCGCTGAGGTGATTGCCGCTTCAGAATCTAGTCGGCTGGCAAATTCATCGCACAACGCCCGGGCTTGATTACCAATTTCGTCCAGCTGTTTCTTCTGCTCGGTTACCTTCTCATCGCGCTTTTCAAAAACCTTATCGCATTCGCGGCGGAATTCCTTCCACAGTTTCTGATCTTGCCGGCGATCGGTAACACCCACAGACTTCCACTTCTGCTGCAGCGCTTTGGTCTTGTCTACAATCGTCCGTATGGGTAAGTCTTCAGAGAGCAGGCTTGTGACTTCTGCGACAATTTCCTTCTTCAAAGCAAGGTTTCTAGCTTGTTCGCCATTTAGTCGCTGTTGGATCTGCTTTGTGCTCTTATCGAACCGATGTTGGATCTTATTGCGCTTCGCATTGGGAACATCGGCATATTGATGCCATTCAGTTCTGGCCTTTGAAAGAATGTCACCGATAGATTTCCAGTCGACATTTTCCCAGTCCTGTTCAACTTCAAGCTGTTCCAGGGATGCGCAAATTTTTTCTCGCTGCTCGAGATTTTTTTCTCGAACGGCATGTTGTTCTGCAAAGTACTCAGCGCAAGGTGCGTAGGCCTTATCGCCTGCCTTCTTAAATTTACTCCACAATCGTTGCGCCTGGCGTGAATCCGAAGGGCCAAGGCTTTTCCATTGTTGTTGCAAATCCTTAATTGCTTTGGCTTTTTCTACAACCGGGATACCTGGGTCATTACCAAGCTGTTCCATCTGTTCGCAGAGGGCCTCACGTTTTGGATTGGTTGCATAGCCCTGCCAGTCTTTCAAATCCTGAAGTTGCTTGGCATGCGCCTTTAACTGGTTGGATTGATCTTGATTGAGGGTCGATGAGATTTTGTTGAGGGCTGCAACCAGTTTGTTGGCTGCTTTAATTCGACCGGCCTCAATTTCTGCGGCTAGCTTGTCGAGCTGGGCCTGGGCTTCTGCTTGCTGCTTTTGCTTTTCGGCTTCAAGTCTCGTCTGTTCGGCAATGGTCGCTTCAAGTTCGGCTAATTTTGCTGCCAGTGTGGCAGGGGCTGAAAAACCTTCAGGCCAACTGAGTTGTTGCAGTTTTTCAAGCAAGGCCTTGTTTGACGTCTTGTTCTGGTTCGCGAGCAAGTTAATCCATTTCTCTTGAACTGTGAGGAATGCCCGTAAGGGTTTAAGTTTTGCTTCAAGTTCATCGCTGCGATAGTCCGCGGGCCATTCCCGGCTCACAACCTCTAATCGCTTGTGTAGATCATTCAGACTAGAGATATGTTCTGGACTCGTTTCTGCAATTCGTTGAACAATCTGGCATTCAGACAGCAGGGCTTCGACCCGCGCATCCTGTTCTTCTTTTAGTTTTGCCGCGGCAGTTATTCTCGATTTACAGCCAATCAATGCTTTTTCTGCTTCGGCAATGGCATCTGGCGCCACACTATTTTCACTCACTAGCTTTTGCCAGGCTGTTTCGACAACCTCGAGACGTCGCGCGAATTCTTTTGAATATTCTGCCTGGGTCAGTGCCGTCAATTGATCTAAAAGTTTATTGGTTTCCGCTTGCAGCGCAGCAGCTGCGGCTTCTTGATCTTTGATGATCTGTAGCTTGCTCTTAACAATATGCAGGACATTCTTGTCCTTGTCTGTGAACACGGCCTGGATGCGTTGCAATTGCTCAGGGTCTTCGATTTTTTGCACCAGGAGCTGATGAACCTGGGTATGGTTTGGCGTTGACAGCAGTGCTTCAACTTCTTCAGGACCCTCGATTAAAGCGGCCGCCGCTAGTTTAAATTCCAGCAGTTCGGCGTTTTCAACAAGAGACTTGAGCATTTCCGGTGGCAATTCAGCTGTCACAGCCTCTAATTGCTTTAAGTCTTTGCTTGCAACGTTTACCCAACGAACCCTTGCTGCCTTTGCAACGGATGGGTCAGGGCAGATGGAAAGCTGCAGTAGTAGCTCTGGATTCTCAAGATAATTAGTCGCAGCGACGCGCACCTCGCTTGATTCATCGTAGGTCGCGAGCTGTTCGATAACTTCGACTTTGAGCTTGCCAGTTGAGACGCTACGTAAACGGACTTCAGCGTCGCTATGTTGCCACTTGGGGGATAATGGATTTAGTTTCATACCAACTTAGACAGGGTTCATACCCTTACGGTTTCAGCATTAGCCAGCATTGTTCAGCTGGTGTTCAGGTAGCGAGGTAGTGCTTCAGGCTTCTCTTATAGTGCGTTGTGTGAGCCATCACAGAGCGGTTGCCCGGCTGTGTGCTTGCAGCCACAGAAGAACACTTTCTTCGACTCAGCGGCTTCATATTTCACGGGTACAAACTCAGTACCATTATGTGAACCATCACAAAATGGCTGATTTGCGCTTTTGCCACATGCGCACCAAAAATAAGCCTTTCCCGCCTCTACGTCCACGCCATAAGGTGATTTCTGCGGAATATCTGGGTTTGCCATATTTGTGCCTATTTTCTGGGTCTGTGTTCAGAATGCATGTGCTGAACCATACTGATTTGACAATATTCGTATGGGCACCAGCGGCATCCTGACGGCAGCATAGGTTAGGCATTTAAGAGGGTCAATAGCAATGTTGAAATGGCACCTCTGACCCAATATCATCGGACGCTTCATTTAAGGGGTAAACCATGGACTTCTCATTCTCAGAAGAGCAAACATTGCTCGCCGATAGCGTGCAGCGCTTCATCCAAAACGACTACACTTTCGACGCTCGCCAGAAGCTATTAAAGACAGAAGAAGGCTTTAGTAGAGATACCTGGAATAGCTTCGCTGAGCTAGGCTGGCTTGCACTGCCGTTCGCCGAGGAAGTTGGCGGGATTGGCGGCGGCCCAATAGAAACCATGATTATGATGGAAGAATTTGGTAAAGGGCTGGTGGTTGAACCATACATCAGCACCATATTGCTAGCGGGTAAGCTGGTTGAGCATGGTGCTGAAGCAGCCAGGGCCGAGGCATTATTGAGCGAAATCGTCAGTGGTACAAAACTAGGTGCCTTCGCTTTTGTTGAACCTCAGGCAAGATTTAACCTGGCCGATGTTAAGACAACGGCCACGAAGGACGCAGATGGCTATGTCATTAATGGCCATAAAGGTGTTGTATTGGGCGGTCCATCTGCAGATTTTCTTGTGGTTGTCGCAAGAACAGACGGCGATCAGCGTTCAGAAGCTGGCATCAGCCTGTTTATGGTCGATGCCAATGCAGATGGTATCAGTCGTCGTGATTACCCAACGGTAGATGGCCATCGCGCTTCAGAAATCACCTTTGAGAATGTCAAAGCCAGCGCTGACAGTGTGCTAGGTGAAATCGGCAATGCACTACCACTGATTGAACGCGTGCTGGATGAAGCCATTATGGCTATTAGTGCCGAGGCAACTGGCGCGATGGAAGTGCTTTATAAAACCACCGTTGAATATTGCAAGACTCGTGAACAGTTCGGACAGCCAATCGGTAAGT
The DNA here is from genome assembly GCA_965367925.1 of uncultured Pseudomonadales bacterium. Classification (GTDB taxonomy): domain Bacteria; phylum Pseudomonadota; class Gammaproteobacteria; order Pseudomonadales; family Azotimanducaceae; genus JAHRVQ01. Next base: position 6,623 of record CBDUKY010000101.1, read on the forward strand.
TCCAGGTCCTTCAGCACCGGATGGTAGATATGTTTGTTGAACATGAACAAACCAAGTCATTGCTTTATATGGCAGCCATGCGACTGAGTGAGGGTTATGACGTGACTTCTAGAAAAGCCGTGTCTGGCCTGAAAGTACAGGTAGGCAAAGGTGGTCAGTTCGTCGGTCAAAATGCGATCCAGCTGCATGGTGGTATGGGTATGACCGATGAATTGAGTGTTGGTCACTACTTCAAACGCCTGACGACCATTGATACCTTGTTCGGCAATGCTGATTACCATTTGAAGAAATACGCAAAGGTTGCCTGATATGGCTGAAGCACCAGAGTGGTTTTGGGAAGCGATAGACACGAAACCTGAATCCGGATTCGTGGAAGTTGATGATTGCGATATCAACTATCTAAGCTGGAGTGAACAAAAAGAACAGGGTTTGCTGTTCATTCACGGCCACAACGCCCATGCCCACTGGTGGGATTTTATTGCCCCGGCATTTAAAGATGACTATCAAACCGTTGCCCTGGATTTATCCGGCATGGGTGATAGTCATCATCGGGACGCTTACAGTAATGACACCTATGTAAAAGAAATCCTCGCGGTTGCCGATAAAACCAATCTATCTGAGGATGCGGTGTTGGTTGCCCATAGTTTTGGTGGTATCCAGGCCATTCGTACCATGGCCCAACATCCAGGGCGATTCAAAGGCCTCGTGTTAGTGGATTCAGGGGTGCGACATCCTGATGACATTAAAGAGCGCGACCCACAGATTGAACGACTAGCAAAAGCGAAAATTTATCCTAGCCGGGAAGTAGCGACGGCAAGGTTTAGACTCCAACCACCACAAACCTGTGATAACCAATATATTGTCGACCATATTGCCCGGCACTCAGTTGAGTATGATGATCTAGATGATGGTTGGATGTGGAAATTCGATGAAGAGCTCAATAGTCGCATGACGCTAAACGGCGATCTAGAGGCCGACTTCAAAGCCATTAACGCGAAGCTGGCACTTATTTATGGTGCTAATAGTGAATCCTTTAAAGCCCGGAGCGCAGGCTATATGCGGGAAATGCAGCCTGACATGAAGGTGGTTGAACTAGTAGATGCACAGCATCATTTGTTTCTCGATCAGCCAGAAGCATTTATGGCGACCTTGAAAGACATCCTACAATCCTGGTAACCCGGTAATCGCCGGGCCCTATATGGCGAATCAGCCCATATGAATATCGAAACTGCTATTCAACAGCTCTCGGCAGATGAGCTAACAGGGATTGCACTGCCAGTATTTGTGCTTGCCATAATCGTTGAGGCGCTTGTCTCACGTCGTCGTCATTTAGACCTTTATGCGGGTAAGGATTTCCTTGTTTCCATGGCGATGCTTGTTATCTCCGCCGTGATTGATTTCTTACCGAAAGCTATCGCATTCTTGTTGTTCTACTATTTGCATGAACTCAGTCCCCTTAGAGATATTGTTGGAAGGCAATGGTGGGCATGGGTGTTGCTATTTTTTCTCGATGATTTTGTTTACTACTGGTTTCATCGCGCTAACCACGAGGTACGCTTTTTCTGGGCAGGCCATGTGCCACACCATTCCTCCGTAAAACTTAACTTTGGCACCGCGCTGCGCCAGGGTGTTGGCGAACGAACGCATAAGTATTTGTTCTGGTTGCCCCTGCCATTGCTGGGATTTGATCCACTAATGATGTTCACAGTGATTGGCGTGAACTTACTTTACCAATTCTGGGTTCACACTGAATTAGTCCGGCGCCTACCACCTATTATTGAATTCATTTTTAATACCCCATCCCACCACCGGGTTCACCATGCATCAAACATTCGATACCTGGACTGCAATCACGGTGGCGTGTTAATTATCTGGGATAGGCTATTTGGCACCTTCTCCGGTGAGCTAGATGATGAACCTGTTATTTATGGCCTTACGACGAATATCGATACCTACAACCCTGTAAAAGTTGCCTTCGGTGAATATGCCAATATCTTCCGTGATGTCATCCGCACCGAAACCTGGAAAGACAAGCTACGCTACTTATACCTTGCACCTGGTTGGTCCCATGATGGAGTTGATAAGCGGGCGAGGGTGCTAAGGGGCGATGCGAGAAATCGCTCTCAAGCCTAATTGCAAAAAAGGCCGCTAACCTATGGCCCATAGTGCCTCCGTATCCATTTTCTATATTGCAATTTCTGGGATATAAACAATTAACTGTTTTACGTTGCCGTGTTTTCAGCGGACAC
>CBDUKY010000102.1:0-8822 GCA_965367925.1 uncultured Pseudomonadales bacterium
GCATTGCGACCATGGGTTCCCATGGTCGCATTTGTTATACAAAAAGGCCGTGCTATTGCACGGCCTTTTTTTTTGGGAGTTAGCTTTAGCTTACTGAACGGAGCAGATTTGCGACGACGCGTTCTAGATGGGTGAGAGAATTACATACTTCAGTCTGATGGCAGCAAGGTGCATATTTTTTCATCTCGGCGTCACCGACAGTCCAACTAGATTTGGGTTCAGGATTGAGCCAGATCACTCGCTTTGACTTGTCATACATCTCTTTCAAAATTTCTGCTTTAGGATCACCGTAGTTATTACGAGCGTCGCCCAAAATGATAATGGTGGTTTTGTTATCAACATCATCCATGCAGTGGTTCTTGAAGTCCTGGAACATCTGACCATAGTCAGTTGAGCCATTGCCATAATCGCGCATGGTGCGGGCCATCGCATCTTCCAAATTGCTATGGTCGAATAAGCGTGTAACTTCACCAAGGTCTGATGAGAAGGCGAATGACCTGACTTTCGGCAATACTTCTGCAAGGCTATAGAGAAACATCAACAAGAAGCGCGAGTAGTTGCTTACCGAGCCACTGCAATCGCAGATACACATAACCTTCGGCCGATCGACCTTGGATGCCTTCCACTTTAGATCAAAAAACATCCCGTCATATTGCATGTTGTTGCGTAGGGTTTTGCGAACGTCCAATTGACCACGCTTGTAGGTCTTGCGACGTTTGGAATGAACGGCGATAAGTTTCTTCGCCATCTTATAAACAATTTCTTGAACGTCTTTAAAGTTGCGCTTTTCCAGGTTCGACAGTTTTACTTTACGGAGTAATTCCTCACGCAACTGTTTTCCAGATTCGTCTGCATGCAAGAAAAACTGCTTCTCGACATAGTCTCGGACTCGCTCTCTTAGTGCCTCGCGAGCTTTCGTAAGATGTTTGGAGAGCACTCGCTGTGGCAGGCCACCATGGCCCTGAAGCTCGTTAATTTCTTCCTGGAGGCCTTTGAGTCCCATTGCATCGAGGATTTTTCGTGTGTACAAACCTTTCTGGGTGAATACAACAATCTGATTAACTTCGACTTCACGTCCTGCTTGAACCATGGCGACAGTCTGTTCATTGCGACTGCCTTTGGTGAGTAATTTGCCTAAGGGTGACTGTGCTTCAAGGGTGATATCAGGTTCAGCTTCCTCTTCGCCACCGCCTTGTCCGCCGCCTTCGCCACCACCTTTACCAGATTGGTTTCCACTTGTTGATTCAGTGTCGAATTCACCATCTTCATCATTGCTGCTTTCTGAATAATCACCGGCATTAGGATCTTTCTGCTTCAACTTATCGATGGTAAAGAAGCGTTCGAAACAATAGTCGAAAGCTTCTTTCTCTTCAGGATTTTTCGCAAGGACCAGTGCCAGTGAATCCTTCATAAACTGACGATCATCTGAACCGACAATTTTCAGACATTGCATGGCATCAAGGGTTTCAGCTGGCGAAACCTTTATCTCTGCGTTACGCAGAACCTTGACGAAATCAACGAGGGTTCGGTCAAGCAAACCTAAGCTTCCTTTAACGCCTTGTTAGTCACGGTCTGTAATTCTGCTTCAACAGTTTCAATATCTTCCTGGAACTTCAAAATAACGTTCAAGGTCTGTTTTACAAGATCCGCGTCCAGGGCTTCTGAGTTAAGCAGAATAAGGGTTCTTGCCCAGTCAATTGTTTCGCTAATGGCTGGAACCTTTTTAAGGTCCATATCCCGTAGCTCCTGGATAAAGGTGACCAACTGATTACGCAGTTGTTCAGCGATTTCAGGTACCCGAGCTTGAACAATTTGGCGTTCGAGCGATGCGTCTGGGAAAGGAATATAAAGATGCAAACAACGACGTTTCAAGGCGTCGGAGATTTCCCTGGTATTATTACTGGTCAAAAATACCAGTGGCTTACGCTTCTCGTTGGCTTTAATCGTGCCAATTTCTGGGATAGATAGTTGGAAATCAGAAAGCATTTCCAGCAATAAAGATTCAAATTCGTGATCTGATTTGTCGATTTCGTCGATCAATAAGACACAGCCTTCTTCTTTTTTTAGTGCCTTCATCAAGGCCCGTGGCTCAAGAAACTCCTCGGAAAAGAATACATCACCAAAGTCATGTAGCTTCGCGACAGAGTCGGAAAGTCCCTTGGCGCCATCAAGGATTTCACCCAGGGTTTCTTTCAGGACCTGGGTATAAAGTAGTTGCTTACCGTATTTCCATTCGTAAATGGCCTTGGATTCATCCAGACCTTCATAGCACTGTAACCTGATGCATTCGAGGTTGAGCATTTCCGCGGTAGTTTTGGCGAGTTCAGTTTTACCAACGCCGGGTGGTCCCTCAATAAGAATTGGTTTCTCGAGGTGGTATGCGAGAAAGACGGCAGTCGCGATCTGAGGATTACAGATATAGTTAAGCGACTCATAATTCTGCTGGATGACGTCGACGTCAGCGAGCTTCTCATCAATGTTTACTGGCACACGGATTCCTCTGGTAAATGACGGACTAGGGTTAAAGTGACTGGGGATTATGTAAATCTACCTTGCGTTTGTACAGCAAGGGACAGCCAATCAGGATGGCATATCAAGCCGAATAAGGTTCGGTTATCGGCCTAACTGGCGTAATTTAGTCGTCGTGTAGTCGCATTAGGCCTTCCTGGGCAACAGAAGCGACAAGTTCACCCTGCTGATTGTAGAAGGCGCCTCGACTTAAACCTCTTGCTCCCCCGGAAAATGGGCTGTCCTGGGCATAGAGCAACCATTCATCGGTTTTAAAGGGCTTATGGAACCACATTGCGTGGTCGAGACTGGCAACCTGGAAATTCTCGCTTGTCCAGTTAATGCCATGGGGACGAATTGCTGTATCGATCAAGGTCATATCTGATGCATAGGCTAATAAACACTGATGTAAGCGTGTGTCGTCAGGCATGGCGTCCACTGTACGTATCCAGGTGTGCTGGTAAGGCGGCATCTTTTCAGGGTCGAACTCATTGATAGGTTCAGCAAAACGCATCTCAATAGGTCGTGGACGTTGATGATGGGCTTTAAATGCTTCTGGAATAGAGGCAGCGTAGCGCTCTAGAAGTTCGGACTGGCTGGGGCAATCTTCTGGCGGCTTGATGTCAGGCATCTCGAATTGATGCTCAAGGCCTGTTTCCTCAACTTGAAAGGAAACTGCCATGCTGAAAATTGCTCTGCCTTTCTGGGTCGCAATCACGCGACGTGTGGTGAAGCTCTTGCCATCACGAATCCTATCGACCTCATAGAGGATAGGAATAGTGGTATCACCAGGTCTTAGAAAGTAACCATGCAATGAATGAGCAGTACGGGTCTCGTCTTCAACGGTTCTAGATGCTGCAACTAGCGCTTGACCTAGCACCTGTCCACCATAGACCCGCTGCCAACCTTCATCAGGGCTGACGCCGCGAAAAATATTGACCTCAATCGGCTCCAGGTCCAGTAACTGGAGTAGATCCTGCAGTTCTTGCTTCATATGGCACTTGTTGAGAATTGAAAACGGGGGCGATTGTCAGGTTTACAGCTGACTAATACAAGTAAAACCCTGCACGGCCGGAAATGGCCGGGCAGGGTGATCGACAAGTAGACTAGTACTTATAGGTTTCAGGTTTGAAAGGACCTTCCTGGGTGACATTGATATATTTTGCCTGATCCTGGGTGAGTTTGGTGAGCACACCACCGAAGCCCTGGACCATATAGCTGGCGACTTCTTCATCAAGGGCTTTTGGCAGCACTTCAACAGTCACTGGCTGGCGCTGATTCAAATTATGGTCAGCCCATTTACGCTCGAACAAATACATCTGTGCCAGTACCTGGTTTGCGAAGGAGCCATCCATAATTCTTGAAGGGTGTCCGGTTGCATTACCCAGGTTTACTAGTCGACCTTCTGACAAGAGAATAATGTAGTCTTTTCGATCATCACTGCGATAGATCTTGTCGACCTGCGGTTTAACTTCCTCCCAGCGCCAGTTGTCACGCATAAATTTCGTGTCGATTTCAGTATCGAAGTGACCGATGTTACACACGACTGCATTACTCTTTACAGTGCTGAGCAGGTTCTTGTCACACACATTGACGTTACCTGTGCAGGTCACGATCAAATCAATGCTATTCATCAAACGTGTATCTATGTCTTCGATTTTGCCGGTGTTGAGTCCGTTTAGGTAAGGCGACACAACTTCATATCCATCCATGCAGGCCTGCATGGCACAAATTGGATCGATTTCAGTTACGCGAACGATCATACCTTCTTGTCTGAGACTTGCTGCTGAGCCCTTACCAACGTCACCATAGCCAATCACAAGGGCATTCTTACCAGCCATTAACATATCAGTACCACGTTTGATCGCATCGTTAAGGCTATGACGACATCCGTACTTGTTGTCATTTTTAGACTTGGTGACAGAATCATTCACGTTAATGGCTGGGACCTTGAGTTCTCCAGCTTGCATCATTTCGTAGAGACGGTGGACACCTGTGGTAGTTTCTTCCGTGATGCCGTGAATCTTCTCAAGCATTTCTGGATACTTGTCATGAATCATTGCAGTTAAATCACCACCATCATCAAGGATCATGTTTGCATCCCAGGGTTTGCCATTGGACAAGATGGTTTGCTCGATACACCAGAAGAATTCTTCCTCGGTTTCACCTTTCCATGCAAAGGTTGGGATACCACTGGCGGCCATTGCCGCGGCGGCATGGTCCTGGGTTGAAAAGATATTACAGGATGACCAGCGTAGTTCAGCGCCCAGTTCAATCAGGGTTTCCATCAATACGGCAGTTTGAATGGTCATATGAATACAGCCGATGATTCGCGCGCCAGCCAATGGTTGGTCAGCCTTATACTTCTCGCGCAATGCCATCAGTGCAGGCATTTCTGCTTCTGCAAGTTCTATTTCCGCTCGGCCAAATTTTGCTAGATTAATATCCGCGACTTTGTAGTCTTGTGTCGTCATGTTGTTCTCTTTAGGTGTTGTGTAAAGGTTGTGGTTTTGAATTAACTTCAAGGGTTAATGGGTTTGTAAAACAGGCGAAGTTGAACCTGGAATCCGTTTTTAAGGCCAATGTAGGCGCTCTGGCCAATAGCAAGTTTTGCCTCCGCTGCCCAGGCGTCAAGATCAGCCGGTTCAAATCCAAGCCAGAGATCACCGCAAACATCTCTTGCCCAGTCCTGATTGTGTGGGCAGAGGTCCATCACAAACAGCCGCCCACCTGGCGCGAGTCTGGTCTGGGCTGTCGAGAAAAACTGTGCCGGCGATGCCATGTGATGCAGAACCATATTCAAGGCAATTAGATCAGCGGAATCTGGTTTGATCACTGGGCTGGAAATCTCGCCAAGATGAAAGGCAATATTGCCCCTATCCGGATTTGCCGTTCGTGCCTTTTCTAACATTTCCTCAGAGTTGTCGAGGGCGATGACATGATCAAAACGTTCGCTAAGATAACCAAGCAGCGGTGATTCGGCGGGGCCAATTTCCACAACAAGCGCATCTCGCGATAAGTTCTCATTGTTGAGTAGGTCCTGGCTGCAGCCGGCGTAGTGACAGAACTCTGCTATCAAGTCCTGATTTTGTTTTAGTCTGTCGGCATTCTTTTCGAAAAATTGCTTGGAACTGCTATCCCGATTACGGTGTATTTCCGCCACGCGTTTTCTTGTTGCAAGGGAAAGTGGGGATTGGTCGATGGCTTGAAAAAGCGCCTGGAAAGAATCGCTTAATGGTGCTTCAAATGGAATGAGAGATCGACGGTAAAAAATTGAATTACCCTCGCGTCGGGTAGATACCAGGTCGGCGTTTGCGAGAATCTTGAGGTGGTGACTCATGGCAGGCTGTGCTATTTGAAATATATGGCAAAGTTCCATAACACCAAATGATTCCATGCTCAAAACCCGCAGTACATCAAGCCTTAATGCATCGGCCGTGGCCTTACAGAAGGTGAGTAGTGCGTCTGAATTGCTTTCGGGCAGCGCCGTGGATTTTGCAGTCTGGGAGATCAACTAAATAGTGCATCAAAAAAAATTGATATTGTACTGAAGGATTCTCATAGCGCAACCTATATCAAAAAACCTTGATATAGAAAATAGGCGAGTAAGTTTATAATTTGCCCCAACCTGATCCGGCGTTTTGGTGCCGGGCTAAATGATTAGCGAGGCTTTATGACGACTGGCGCAATAAACCAGATGCAGATGCTCTATGTGGCGGAAGAAGATCGCATCTTGTTTCGTGTGAACTCGACGGATAACAAAGAATTTAGATTCTGGCTCACAAGGCGCTACACGGGACTGTTGTTACAAGTATTGCGTAAGCATGTTGAAGCTGATCCGGACATCTCAACCCAGACCACTGCCGCTGCAAAGCAGGCAATTCGGGCCTTTAAAGAGGAGGCCGCTGTTCAGGAGGCGGATTTTGAGCAACCATTCAAGGATCAGGCGCAGGAGATGCCGCTGGGCCCAGAAGCCTTGCTGGCGTTTAAAACTAATTACAAGTTTGACGGAGACTTGCTTCGATTAGGTATCGAACCAAAATCTGGTAAAGGGATTAATCTAACCATTAATCGGCAGGTTAACAGCTCACTCACCCAGCTTCTGGTCGCAGCGATCAACAGGGCTGATTGGAAAATTGCGCCGGTGACCTCAATAGATCCGGGTACTTCCAGCGTTGTTAACTAGGGCTGGGGCTTGATTCCATATTGCTTCCATTGTCCCTCCAGAATAGCGCGTTAGACTTAAGGCCGACAGATGCTCGATCGCCCTGATTTTTTTGAAGAACATCCTTTTCGACAGCGGGTTAGCTTCTCCAAATCCAGGGTCAACTAGTCCTAACTAATTTCTCTCCCCAAGGAAGGTTAGGACTTTTTTTTGCCCGCCATAGATTAAGAGGATAGACGCGAGCGCTAACTAGCCTGCAGCGTGGGCTCGATCAGCTACCGGTAGAAACCTTGGCAGGGTGACACGAATGGTTACACCCTTATCGCCAATAAGATTTTTTGCAGAAACACTCCCACCATGGTGCTCGGCAATAACTCTGACCACATACAGGCCCATACCAAAGTGAAGCCGATTGTCTGGGCTCGTTGCCCGGATAGAAACCATCGAATCGAATATATTGTCGACCATTTCCCGCGGAATCGTTGGTCCTTGATTTGTGACGAACAGGGTCAGGTTTTCTTCGTCGGTGGTTAAACCGACGGTAATGGTGCTGCCTGGCTCAGAAAAATCCACCGCGTTATCGACCAGCTTATCGAGCAATTGTTCAATGCGATAGTCCGAAACCTTGCTGAGAACCACACTCTGTGTGCCGCGATATTCGAAGCCTCTGGTTGGGTGAGCAATGCGGCAGTTTGTCAGATAGCTCTCGACAAGATTATGCAGGTCAATGACTTCGAGTTCTTCAGATTCCAGTGCATCTTCAAGGTTTGCAGCATCTGCCAGGTTTTGAACGATCATGCCAATACGAATAACTCCGCGTTTGGCACTTTCCAGATATTTTGTGCGCGCTTGTGCGGAAGTCTCGGTTTCTAAGTTTTGTAAAGATGTGCTCAACGTATTTAGCGGATTATTGATTTCATGGCGAAGGGTTCTCGGCATATTCTCCAAAAACTGATTATGCTGATGTAACTTTGCCAACATGCCGGAAATGCTGCGTGCCAGATCGCCAATTTCATCGCCAGCGCGAGTTTCACTCTTTAGCTGATTGGTTTGCAGTCTGCCGTATTTGTCGATGGCGTTTGTTGCCTCGGCGCCTAGCTTGCGAATGCGTCTAGCTAGTCTTACTGAGAATGCGAGGATAAGAACCACAAAAATAATGAGCGAGAGTACTGAAAAATTGACGATGCGCTTTAGTGCGTCTTTGCGAAGTTGTTGGATACCGCTGGTATTTTGCTTGAGAACAACCGTACCTAGTACTTCTTCTTTAGCGATAATAGGATGGGCGGCAATAATAACCTCACCTTCAGCGACTGTGTATCGCCGTTGGTAACTTGGTGTGCCAGACAGGCTATCCTTGATCACCTTGTCTTCTGGTTCTGAGTTTTCTGATTGTCTGAGTTGCGCTTCAATTAGTGCGTAAAACGCATTCATGACGCGATCAATTAAACCAAACCATTTATCCAGGATACCTGGGTCAGGTTCTTCAACCGGCTGAATTTGAGGCGTCTGGTAGCTGCCGACCTCGGCTCGAACGCGTCGTTGTGCATCAATTACCTGGATGTTTGCACCTGAGTATCCTAGCCCTTCGATGATCCTCAAGACCTCAGGGGATTTTAGCAGTACCAATCCGAAAGCCTCGCGACCGGCGGAGGGCAGAGTACCTGTAATAGATTCGATCGCCCGGGTTGTTTGATTGTCGACATCGACAACCGCGAGCCCAAAGTGTTTTGTCGAGCCGAGTAATTCAAGAGGGATTCTAAATTCTACTGAGTAGCCTTCATCGGTTCGAGACATAAAGCCCTGGACCCTGTTTTCTGCTACCCCTTGAATTGCATAGCGCCAGTCGTCATCCATCATGTATGCAGTGGTGACCCCGGCTTCGGTCATTGTGATAACGAGCTTTTTGATCTCACCATTTTGACCCGTAAAAGTGATTCTAATGTGGTCGGATAAATCGAGTCGCAAGATGTTCCTGTCACGGAAAACGAGGGCATCATCTTTGACCTGTAATAGTGCATAGACCTGATCATTATGTTCGCCAAGGACCAGATAAAATTGATTGGGTAGAGCAGCATCGTCGGCAAGACTTAAATTATCCGATCCAAAACTCACGTTGTAACTTAAGATGTCTTCCCAGTCGTTACTTTTG
>CBDUKY010000103.1:0-8822 GCA_965367925.1 uncultured Pseudomonadales bacterium
CCCAGCTTGTAGCACTATTGGAAGATCCACAGGTAACCGATGCCATTCATATGGCAATTGGTCCATTCTGGCGGCTAGACTGGATCATCACCCGTGGTTTTGAGGTGCTTGACGGCGGTTACACCCCGAGGGGCATCTCAGATCATGCCCACTACTGGGTCGAGGTTAGCTTGCTGTGAGCGCATTTGTCAGGCCGTCTCGAGTTCCTTTAAGCCCAATTCCTCAATACTTACTTCCCGCATTTTGAACTTCTGTACCTTACCTGTGACTGTCATGGGGAACTCATGGGTGAACTTGATATATCGAGGTATCTTGTAGTGTGCGATCTGACCCTTACAGTAGTCTTTGATTGCCTGTTCCGTGAGGCTGCCTTCAGTCTTTAGCGCAACCCAGGCAATAATTTCTTCACCAAATTTTTCATCAGGCACCCCGGTTACCTGGACAGTTTCTACATCCGGGTGCGTCATAAGATATTCCTCGATTTCTCGTGGATAGACATTTTCGCCGCCACGTACAATCATGTCTTTTATGCGTCCGACGATATTTACATAACCCTCATCATCCATCACCGCAAGATCACCTGTATGCATCCAATGGGTTTTATCAATCGCCGAGTTTGTAGCCTCGGGGTTTTCCCAGTAGCCGAGCATGACTGAATAACCGCGGGTACATAGTTCGCCCATCTCACCAACCGGGCAGGTTGTACCTGTGTCAGGATCAATAATCTTTACTTCAACATGAGGGTGAACCTGTCCGACGGTGCTAACTTGCTTATCGAGGGGAGTACCAATACGCGTCTGAAAACTAACCGGGCTGGTTTCAGTCATACCATAGGCGATTTCCACTTCTGTCATATGCATGAGCTTTTGCACCTGCTTCATGGTTTCAACAGGGCAGGGTGCGCCGGCCATAATGCCAGTTCGTAGCGTTGAAAGGTCGAAGTCTGCAAAGTTGTCCAGGGCCAGTTCGGCAATAAACATGGTAGGTACCCCATACAGTGCCGTTGCTTTTTCTGCTGCCACGGCTTGAAGCACCGCTTCTGGTTCGAATCCTTCACTAGGATAAACAAGGCAAGCACCATGGGTTAAACAACCAAGGTTGGCCATGACCATGCCAAAACAATGATACAAGGGCACTGGTACGACGAGCCGATCCTGTTCTGAGAAATTCATAATGCTGGCAACGAAATAGCCATTGTTAAGAATATTGTGATGGCTCAGGGTTGCGCCTTTCGGAAATCCCGTTGTGCCACTGGTGTATTGGATGTTGATAGCATCATCCATATCCTGATTTTTCTGGGCACTGGCGAGCACCTCATCACTGGTGTTTGTTGCCAGATTGCGTACCTCCTGCCAGCTATAGATGCCAGCTTGATTCGAGGTTGAGGTAGAAATGACAGATTGTAGTTGTGGAAATGCCGTCGATGTTAGCTCGCCTGGTTTGCAGGTCTTAAGTTCTGGGCAGAGCTCCAGGGTCATTGCTTCATAGTCAGAGGTCTTGAACTGATTCTGTAAAATAAGTGCCTTGCAGCCAGACTGTTTCAAGACATAGGCAAGCTCGTGGGTTCGATAGGCTGGGTTAATAGTCACAAGGATTGCACCAACTTTGGCGCTTGCGTACTGCACGATCAACCACTCGACGCAATTTGGCGACCAGATGCCAATACGGTCACCCTGGGCAAGCCCAATTGCGAGCAAGCCTTTCGCCAGTTGTTCAACCTGTTGCGCTAATTGCGCATAGGTGAGGCGTATATTCTGGTGAACGGAAACAACGGCTTCCCGGTCTGGGAATCTAGCGACAGTTTCATCAAACTGCTGGGGGATTGAAAGACCGAGTAGCGGCTTATCGCTGCTGCCACTGGCATAGCTTTTCTGCACTATTTGCATATCGATGACCAGGCTCCTTCCTATTCATGAGTGAGTGGTTGGGATACTTGTTTTCGTAACCGTCCTGCTGAAATTAATCACACTTTTTCGGTCATCACAACTTGGCTATCTGGTCAATCTCGTCGGTAAGCTGAATAGACGCTTTTTTGCGCAAGCCTACAATGCTAATCTCGCGGATTGCGTATTATCTATTGAAGGCAGGCTGAATGACGTCTATTGGTACCCCATTATCTGAAATTTCTACTCGCGCACTCCTTTGTGGCAGTGGTGAACTAGGGAAAGAAGTTGCGATTGAACTGCAGCGCCTGGGTATCGAGGTTATTGCCGTGGATAGATACCCCAATGCCCCTGCCATGCAGGTGGCCCATCGCTCCTATGTGATCTCAATGTTAGATGGTGAAAAGCTAAAAGAGATCGTCCAGAAAGAAAACCCGGATTTTATTATTCCCGAAATTGAAGCAATCAGTACAGATACCCTGATTGAGCTAGAAGCAGAAGGCTACAATGTTGTACCCACGGCCAAGGCGACTAGATTGACGATGAATCGTGAAGGTATTCGGCGTCTGGCATCTCAGGAACTGGGTATCCCCACATCCAGCTATGCCTTTGCAGATACGGAAAGTGAATATCGTGCTGCAGTAGAGAAAATTGGCATTCCATGTGTGGTTAAGCCAATCATGTCGTCCTCTGGTAAGGGGCAAAGCACGATTCAGACCCAAGCAGATGTTGCCAATGCCTGGAGCTATGCACAATCTGGTGGCCGAACTGGTGCCGGTCGGGTGATTGTCGAGGGCTTTGTTGAATTTGACTACGAGATCACCTTGTTAACGATTAGACACAAGGCAGGCACGAGTTTTTGTGAACCTATTGGCCATCGCCAGGAAGATGGAGACTACCGGGAATCCTGGCAACCCCAGCCCATGTCAGAAGCAGCGTTAAAAGAGGCAAGGCGCATTGCGTCCGTTGTCACGGAAGCGCTCGGCGGCTATGGCTTGTTTGGTGTTGAGCTATTTATAAAGGGTGATGAGGTTATCTTTAGTGAGGTGTCACCGAGACCTCACGATACAGGTATGGTGACAATGATTTCTCAGGATCTATCTGAATTTGCCTTGCATGTTCGCGCTATCCTGGGGCTACCTATCCCGGTGATTCGACAAATGGGACCTGCCGCTTCGGCAGTGTTGTTGGTTGACGGCGAATCAAGTTGTGTCAGCTACAACGCTATCGAAAAGGCGCTCCAAGAACCGGATACCCAGATTCGGTTATTTGGCAAGCCAGAGGTCAGTGGCCGTCGCCGAATGGGGGTTGCACTGGCCCTGGGTGAGACAATAGACGCCGCGAAGCAAAAGGCTATCACGGCAGTGGAATCTATTGTTGTGGATTGCGGTTAGCAGTCCACACATCTATTTCTAGCCAGTATTTCGCATGCTAGCGGCAATACCTGCAATTGTTACCATTAATGCTTTTTCAACATCCTGACGGGACTCACCAGCTGCATTTCGACAGCGGGACATTAATTCAATTTGAAGAAAATGTAGTGGGTCTGTGTAGGGGTGTCGAAGTTCTAACGAGCGCTTGATGTTTGGCTGGTGTTCTAGCAATTCATCTTGATTGGTCAGAGTCAAAATATTTTCAATCAGTTCGGTTAGTCGCTCATGGAAGGCAACGCCCATTGGTCGAAGAGCTTCATCTACGAGTTCTTCATCATAGTGTGCGGCAATTTCAATATCAGCTTTTGATAGTACCATTTCAAGCATACCAAGCTGGGTCTGGAAGAATGGCCATTCATGAATCATCTCTTTTAGGACATGAAGATTTTTCCCTTCCAGGTTTTGCTTAAATGCCTCGTCAGTGCCAAGCCATGCAGGCAACATCAAGCGCTTTTGGGTCCAGGCAAAAACCCAGGGAATGGCGCGTAGATCTTCAATGCCGCGAGAGGCTTGATCAGGTCTTCGTGCTGGCCGACTACCGAGCGCCAGTTGTGCTAATTCTCGCTCTGGCGTGCTCTGGGTGAAGTAGTCGACAAAATTCGGATCATCCTGAACCACGGCGCGATAACTATCGCAAGCTGTCGTGGCCATCTTGTCCATCAGTAGCCGCCAGTTGTCACGGGGTTGCGGAGGTGGCAAGAGGGTAGCTTCAATGGTTGCGCTTAAGGTTAAATCAAGGCTATTTAATGCAAGTGCCGCGGAGCCATATTTAAAGCGTATGACTTCCCCTTGCTCTGTGACTCTCATGCTGCCTTTTACAGAGCCAGGTGGCTGCGAGAGTATTGCCTCGCGAGCAGGTGCACCACCACGACCAACTGTACCACCGCGACCATGAAATAGTGTTAGCTTCACATTGTACTTTTCACTCACCGTCACGAGATCTTCCTGTGCCCGGTACTGGGCCCAGGCAGCTGCCATCTGGCCGGCATCCTTGGCAGAATCTGAATAGCCAATCATCACCTGTTGGTAGCCGGAAATGTAATTTGTATACCAGGGGATACGCAGCAGGCGTTCTAGTGTCCAGGCGGAGTTTTCAAGATCTTCCAGGGTTTCAAACAAGGGTACGATGGGTAACTGTTTGGTCAGGCCACACTTGCGAAGTAAGAGTACGACAGCCAGTACATCGGAAGGGTTTTTTGCCATTGAAATTATATAGCTTGAGACGCCTTCTGCCTGGCTGCTCGCTATCAGTTCGAAGGTATCGAGGGTTTCCTGTGTCTCAGGGTCAGGGATCCATTCATCAGGAATGAGTGGTCTTTTGCTTTCCAATTCAGCTATGAGGAAATCTTGCCTTACGGTTTCTGGCCAGTCCTGGTAGTTACCAATCTCCAGATATTCAGTTAGTGCGGCTAAAAGGTTTGTATGCTTTTCAGCATTCTGGCGGATATCCAGATCAACAAGGGTAACGCCGAAGGTTGAAATACGAATCAGGGTCTCTTTTAGTAGACCTTCGGCAATAATCCCCATGCCGCAATCGATCAGAGACTGATAGCAAACATGGAGCGGTTTAAAGAGTTGTGATCGCGTCAAAATAGCGTTTTTTGGTACCGGGTCAGTTGAGATTGACCACTGTCTTGTCGCAATTAGTCTGTCGCGAATATCCCGTAACACAACACGGTAGGGTTCGTGGGTTTCTTCACCACAAAGATCTCTGACATCCTGGCTGCAATGGCTCATTGATAATTGCGCCAACAGTTCATCTATGTCTCGCAGATATAAATCAGCTGCCATCCAGCGAGCAAGTCGGTTGACTTCTTCAGTCACCGCAGCGGTCACATTAGGGTTGCCATCTCTATCCCCACCCATCCAGGACGAGATGCGAATAGGTGAGACGTTCATAGGCAAGTTATTACCCGTGAATTCATCTAGTAGTTGATCAAGCCCCTTCCAGATACGCGGAATCGCATCCCAGAATGAATGTTCAATTACCGCATATCCCCATTTGGCTTCATCTTGAGGCGTAGGGCGCTCGGTGCGAATCTCGTCCGTGTACCATACCTCGGCAATTAGCCGCTCTAGTCGGCGTCTATCTTGTGGACCAAGCTGGGTGGATTCCTGAACTGCTTCCAACTCGCTGGCAATGCGATTGTACTTCTGGATCAGGGTTCTGCGGGTAATTTCTGTGGGATGGGCCGTAAGCACCAGATCACATTTAATTTTGGTGACGGCCTCGGTGATGGTCTCGTTATCAATATCATCAGCCTTTAATTTCTCAAATACTTCTCGCAAATATGACACTTCAGGAAAAGGTGCTTTGCGTTCGGCTGTTGTTTCAGCCTGCTCGGCAATATTGGCGAGATTGAGAAATTGATTAAACGCTCTAGCGACCGAGGTCAGGAACTCATCATCAAGGGAATGTAAAACCTGTTGAAGACGGCCAGTTTGATCCTCGGGTTCATCGCTGCGCCGGACCTTGGCGAGCAGTCTGATTTCTTCGATTTTATCTAGAAATTCCTGACCATGTTGGTCAGTCATTGTTTCGCCCAGTAGTTCTCCAAGAACCCGGACGCGATAACGTGATCGCCTCGAAATTACTTCATCCACAAAAGCCTCCTGAATCGGGTATCCTCGAACGTTATGCAAATTGGCACACGCTGGGGTAGATTCTCGGAGTATAGCGCCGATTTTGGTCAACTAAGAGAGGGTTGTATGGAAAAAGTTTATGACATGACGGGTAAGGTGGTGCTAATTACCGGTGGTAGCCGTGGATTAGGCAGGGCGATGGCGCTGGGCTTTGCACGTCAGGGCGCAGATGTGGCGATTGTGAGCCGCAAAATTGACAGTTGTAAGGCCACAGCGAAGGAAATTGAGGCGCTGGGTGTAAGGGCCTTTCCCTATGCCGCTCATGTGGGAAATTGGGATCAACTAGGTGAGATGGTCGAGGCAGTTTATGCCCATTTTGGCAAGATTGATGTGCTGATTAATAATGCAGGCATGTCGCCACTTTATCCGTCCCTTGAGGAAATTAGCGAGGAGCTATTTGATAAGGTGATTGGGGTTAACCTGAAAGGCCCATTTAGGCTTAGTGCACTTGTTGGTTCGAGGATGCAGGCGGGAGACGGCGGTGCGATCATCAATGTCAGCAGTATTGCGTCTGTTCAGGCGAGCCCAAATTCAGAACCCTACGGCGCTGCCAAAGCCGGGCTAAACGCCATTACTCGCTCCTTTGCCCATGCTTACGGACCAAAGGTTCGCGTCAATTGCATCATGGCGGGGCCATTTTTAACGGATATTTCTAAAGCCTGGGATCTCGACGCTTTTAATAAAAGGGCCAGGGAAACTATTCCCTTGCAGCGAGGCGGTGAGGCGCAAGAGGTTGTCGGTGCAGCCTTGTATTTTGCAAGCCCGGCATCCAGCTACACAACCGGTGCGATTCTGCCCATTGATGGTGGCGCACACTAGTAAAACTGATGAGTCTGATGCAGGAAGTGCTTTGACTAGTCGTTCGAAAAGGCAGACTATTATTTCAATGCTTTAGCTATTTGTCCCAGGGGGAAGGTCGATATGAGTGAACAACTAAGTGAAAAGCGAGCTAGCTTTCGTCGCTTTGACGAGTGTACGAAAGAAGACATGCAGATTGTGCGGGAACATATGAAGGTGTTTACCAGTGAATTACCGGACAGGGTGCTAGAACATCTGAGATTGCTCAAAGGTGATTGTGGCGGTTTTAATGTGGATCGATATGAACACAGCCTGCAAACCGCGACCCGTGCTTACCGTGATGGTAAGGATGAAGAGTATGTGGTTTGTGCTTTACTACATGATGTCGGAGATACGCTCGGACCCTATAACCATGGCGCTATTGCTGCGACGATTATGCGTCCGTTTGCCTCGGAGCATAATCTCTGGATGCTGGAAAACCATACCCAGTTTCAAGGCTACTATTTTTTCGAGCATCTTGGCGGTGATAAGTATGCGCGGGAGAAGTTTAAAGATCATCCTGCCTATGAACATACAAAGGAATTTATCGACAAATACGATATGCCAGCCTTTGATGAAAACTACGACACCATGTCGCTAGAAGAATTTGAACCTATGGTTCGACGCGTCATGAGTAAACCAAAGAAGTCCTAGCTGGTTCGGCAAGCATATAGCACTCTGCCTCTTGCGCAGAGTTCACCTTCATCGTTGATGACACTGACTTCAATGGTGCAGAGTTGTCTACCTCGCTTGATCACTGTTGCCTCGGCATCTATCCAGTTGCCGTGGGCTTGCCTTAAGTAGGTTACTTGAAGATCTGCCGTACCTGCTGGCAGTGTACCTTCCCGCATATTGGTAAAGACGGCAGGCACAGCTGACATATCAATCATTGTTGCGATAACCCCGCCGTTTACACTGCCGCCAATACCCGTTGGTGTGGTATCGGTTTTGATCAGTCTCAACCTGGCGAAGTCCGGCCGGGTTTCAACAAGGGACAGGCCAAGATATTGATGAAAAGGGTCTTCATCAAAATGGGCTAACAAATCCGATTCTTTCATACTGCTTTCCTGCGTCTACCGATGGCACAAACTAGCACGAGACATGGATAGTGTCTTGTTCCAGTCTTTGAATTCATGCAATCTTCAGGGAAAGCAAAAAATCGATCAATTACCTGAAAGGTAAAAAGGGGGTGTGAATGTTGGATATTCCTGCAGTAGCAACAGATTTTACCGTTGATTGGATGAACGCTGCACTGACCGAATCTGGTCGGCTTGATAACAATCAAGTGATTGATTGTAAGGCGATTGAGTCAGAGATACCCGGTCAGACAGCAGAAATTGTTTTGCTTACCCTTACCTATAAAAACCCAGCGACGAGCCTTCCTGATCGAATGGTGGCCAAGATTACCTCTCGCAATCCCATCGTCTTAGAACAGGTCATTGCTAACTATGATCAGTATCGACGTGAGACTTCATTTTATCGAGAGTTTCAGGACTGCGGGATTGCGGTCCCTGATTGCCTTTATGAACAGCATGACCCGGTTAACCAGCAGATGGTTATCTTAATGGCGGACCTCGCGCCAGCTATTTGTCCTTCCTGGGCAATCACACCGGATCAGGTAACCCTCGCACTAGATGCACTACCAACATTCCACGGGAAGTGGTGGAATCAGTCCAGGCTACGGGTGACTGATTGGTTTGTACAACCTGATAACAAGGCATTTTTTCATGCTGCATTTAGTGCGGCTGATGCAGGTGCAAGCGCACTGGAGAAATACTACGAGGCACCCGCATACACAGAAGATGTCATGGCGTTTCTTGCTAACAACCTTGATATCATGCTGGCCTATTTTGCATCCCGTCCTTTTACCTTTGTGCATGGTGATTATCACGCCAAGCAAATGTTTTTCCCTGCCAGGGATGGTGGACAATTCGCGGTAATTGACTGGCAGTTTCCATTTGTTGCCCAGGGTGCCTGGGACTTCGCAAGAATGTTAGGTATGTGTATGGCACCAGAGGAAAGGCAT
>CBDUKY010000104.1:0-8814 GCA_965367925.1 uncultured Pseudomonadales bacterium
TAGACGGCGAGCCTATACCAACGCTTGCATCATTTATTTCAAGTTACGATAAGCAACAACACGTCTCGGCTCTTTGGATTGAGCTAAAAACCACGCCCTATCAGCGGGAGATTAGTTCTGACCCGAACGCGCTACTCGAACAGATCATTTTGGTCTTAACAGAGGCGGACCTATTAGATCGTAGCGTGCTATTAGCTTTTGAATGGGATTTGCTCATCAAGGCGAAAGCCCTGGTACCAGAAATTCGCACTGACTTTCTAACGATAAACGATCGCTATATCAAACAAGCCCATCGCAATGCGCCGGACATTGATCCTGCTTTAATGTATGGGGAATATGCGCCAGGCAAGTTTAATGGTGACATACCGGCGGCGATAAGCGCAGCGGGTGGAGACTGGTGGGGACCTTACGTGCACGATGTAACCCGGGCTGATGTAATAGCTGCCAGGGCACGTGATATAAGGGTAAATCTGTGGGGCGTAGATTCAACGGAGCAAGGTATCAAGGCAGCCCTCAAGTTGGGCGCAGATGCATTGACACTAGCGAGACCAGATAAGGTCCCTGGATTAGTTGAATAACATCCAGGGACCTTGATTCGAGGTCTAACGTTTAGTTAGTTTCGATCTTTTCTTTGATTGCTTCAACAACACCAACAACACGGCGATTCTTCTGTCGGCCGGCCGCTGTTTCGTTTGTTGCGATTGGACGTTCCTCACCGTAACCGATCGCTGTAACGCGATTTGCTGCGATACCAAAGTCATTGATCAAGACCTGAGCAACTGTATTTGCACGACGCTGAGAAAGTGACTTGTTGTATTCAGCTGCACCGCGGCTATCAGTGTGACCTTCAATAGTGACTTTAGTCAGTGGGTATTCTTGCATAAAGCGATAAACCCGTTCTATTTCAGATCGATGCTCTGGTCGCGACGCTGAAGAGTTGTTATCAAATTCTACATTCAACTCAACCTTGACCTTCTCTTGTAGTACAACATAACAACCATCGGCATTAATGCGTGCACTACGATTTGTTGTGTTTGGACACTTATCTTTATAGTCAGCAACGCCGTCACCGTCTGTGTCAATAGCACAGCCACGATAGTCAACAGCTACACCAGCTGGTGTCGTGGGACATGCATCAGCGCCATCAAGTACGCCATCACCGTCTGTATCTTTAGGTGCTTCTACCTTCGGTGTTGGTGCAACTGTGGCAGCCGCACTACCAAATACATGGTGAATACCGATTGAAAGAGCTGCTTGAACATTGTCGAAGTCACTACCGCGGAACAATTTCAAATCACCACGAAGGCCAGTGTTTTCTGCAAAAGCATATTTAAAACCAGCGCCAACGTTTATTAGCGTTTCATCTTCAGAGCTTGCACCTGTTACATCGTAACTATCCCGGCCAGCACCAAACGACAAATAAGGTCGAAAAGTCTCTGTACCGCCTGTGTGATAGAGGCCATCTAAATGCCAGCGAGAGAAATCAATGTCAGTACCTGTACTATCTAGTTCTGTGTTTACATCGGAATACATCAACTCAACTGCCCATGGGCTGTCAAACTGGTATCCGAGTCCTAATGCCCAGTGTCCAGCGTCATCCACATCGTCTTCAAAGATTGTCATACCAATCATTGGAGAGATAGTGAATCCTGGCTTTTCGGCGGCATTAGCCAACAGCGAAAAAGACAGAGCAAAAATAAATAAAATTCGTCGCATCGTAACTCCTTGGTTGAACCCGTTTTGAGGGCTGCGAACCAATATAAATTAAGGGTGGGGGAAAGAATCGCGCATTCTGCCCGAAAGTTTTAGAACTTGCACCATAAATTGCACTTATCTCGACAAAAGGAATCTGATTCATAAATTGCTTAAAAAGCCATCAATTTAAGGGGTTTTCGGCACAAATCTGCTTGAGTCACTGACTTTTGATGTCTACAATCGGCGCCCCGCGCGGGAGGCCAGATCACCTATGGCTGGCAAGTAAAATAAGCCTCCAGCGGATCCATTCAATTGCCAGATTATTTAGTCGACGCTAATGATTTATAGACCTCAATATGGGTTGCTCCCGTGAGACATACGCTATCGCCATTGTGGGCGCTTTTGATATCTGTGTTTATTCTGCTGGTAGGTCATGGCCTGCAACTTACTATTGTGCCAATGCAGGCCGACAATCTCGGCTGGAGCCCTGTCACGATCGGCTACCTTGGCTCGGCATATTTTTTCGGCTTTGTTGTTGGTTGCATCACAATACCCAGGCTCGTCTCGACCGTCGGACATATTCGAGTCTTTGCCGTACTCACTGCCACCGCAACCATTTCACTCTTGTCGCTATCACTGGTTGAATCGCCCGGCTTCTGGCTTGCCAGTCGCGCCATAACCGGCTGGACACTAGCTGGACTCTATATGGTCATCGAAAGTTGGCTGAATGAACGCGCATCAACCGAAAATCGCGGCCTGGTTTTGTCTATCTATACAGTCATTACTCTCGTTGCTATTGGTATGGGCCAACTTATGGTGGGCTTTGAACTAAATGCCACGCAACTTATTGTCCTTGGTGCAATCCTGCTATCCCTCGGTGCTATCCCTGTTGGCTTGACCCGCAGCCCGGCGCCAGAACCAATTCCAAAAATCACCTTTAATTTAAAAGAGGTTTACCGGGCATCACACGTGGCAGTCATAGGTGCATTGGCATCAGGGCTTGTGACTTCCGGCTTCTGGTCACTGGGGCCGGTGATCGGCAAGCTACAAGGTTTAGATCCTGCGGGCATAGGTATCTTTATGGCCATAACGATTACTGGAGGCGCAGTACTACAGCTACCCATCGGTCGGTTTTCTGACCGACGAGATCGTCGCCAGGTCATTGCCATCGTGGCGTTGTTAGGCGCCCTACTTAGCCAGGTTGCCATTCTTATCTCTGGTTTCCATCCCTATGCAATCTATGTCCTGATGTTTCTATTTGGTGGATTAACCCTGCCCATGTACTCAATTTGTCTTGCTCACGCCAATGACAATACCAGATTGCCGCTAATTGAAGTCGGGAGTGTAATTTTGCTCGTGCATAGTGTCGGCGCCATGATCGGACCAATCTTTGTCTCTGTAATCCTGGCTTACACCGAAGTCGCACTATTTATCGTTGCAGAACTTATTTTGCTACTACTGTGTCTGTGGACATTTTGGCGGATCAAAACACACAAATCTCTTGGCCGTCACTACGAACCCAGGGTGTTATCGAAGTATTCGAGACCGAACTCGAATCTCACCATTAGTTCAGGCAGGCTGATACCTATTGGCTTGCCTCATCCTGTAACTTTTGCCTGACGTTCATCAACACCTTGCCATACATATTCTCGCCTCGTCGATCACGCCCACAACCCCAGTAGTAGTCATACTGACTATTTTCCACGAGTCGCGCATCGGCTGTATCGAGTAAACGCTTTCGTACTTCATCGTGGGTCTTACACCTTGTATAGACACCCCGGGTCATATAAACCACTCGAAGATTGTTCCAGTTCGGCCGTTGACGTTTAAACCAGGACCACTTACCTGCCCTGGTAGCCAATGCGGCCGTTTCAAGACAACGGATTTTCTCCTGTTGACGGTTATTCTCAAATTGCATGGCTGAAATATAATGCTCAACCGTCGGCCACAATTTACCATCCAACAAAAAGCTAAAGTCGCAGTAGGTACCTAATAATTCATCGGCATTGAGCCGGGAAAAATACGCTGTATTTTCATCTTCAGGCGTAAAAAGTTCTGCCATGATGGTTGCGTCCTCACACCCAATCGAAAAACCCACCTTAACGTGCTCTGCGGTCAATGTCTCATATCAACGAACCCACAACTGGTATGAAGTACAGGTCTTGGATAGTATCCATGCAGCGAACATTCACAAGTAAAGGAGATCTGCCATGCGAGCAGCGGTTATGCGAAACGGAAAACTGGTCGTGGACAATGTTGATATACCAACACCATCCGCTGGAGAGGTCCTGGTTAAGACCCTTGCTTGCGGTATCTGCGGGTCAGATCTCCATACCCTGAAGCATGCACCGCTTCTGGTTGAACGATCTAGAGAAACAGGCGGCTTGTTTAATCTAGACCTTGACCGTGATCTGGTCATGGGCCATGAATTTTGCGCAGAGATACTCGACTATGGTCCTGAAACCCAGGGCACCTTAAAGCCAGGTACGCGAGTCTGCTCAGTACCTATGACCTTTAGAGATGGCAATGTTAAAGCTGTGGGTTATTCAAATGATGTCCCTGGTGGCTACGGTGAGAAGATGCTGCTGCTTGAATCAAATTTGATTGAAGTACCCAACGGCTTGTCTACTGAACTTGCAGCACTTACTGAACCTGCTGCCGTCGGTTATCACGCTGTTCAAAAAGCTAGAATGCAGAAGGATGAGGTACCACTTGTGATTGGCTGTGGGCCTGTCGGTTTATCGGTCATTATTGCGCTCAAGGCCGCGGGTATTGGTCCTGTGATCGCCGTGGATTTTAGCGTCAAACGACGGCAGCTCGCCGAACAACTTGGCGCCGATATTGTGATTAACCCTGCCGAGAAATCACCCTATGAGCGCTGGTCTGAGATTGCTTCAAAGGATATTACAGGCAACGACATGCCACCGAATCCACTCACCGGAGATGCGACTTACCGATCCGGAGTGTTTTTTGAATGTGTTGGTGTCCCTGGCGTTATTCAAACCATGATGGCCGGTGCACCGAAGGATGGTCGTATTGTCGTTGTTGGCGTTTGTATGGAATCAGATCAGTTTGAGCCACTTTACGGAATCAACAAAGAACTCAACCTACAGTTTGTGCTCGGTTATACGGCTGAAGAGTTCGCTGAAACCCTACACAATATTGCAGAGGGGAATCTGGATGTCGAGGCCATGATCACCGGCAGCGTGAATCTAGATGGCGTACCACAAGCATTTGAGGATCTTGCGGACCCAGAGCAACATGCAAAAATTCTGGTACAACCAGACTAGACACCAGCTTCCAGGTGTCGATCGATAAACATGCGCCACTGGGGTGATTTTGCAAACGCATCTTCATCCCAGATAGCATGCAGGCCCTTTCGTGCCACGGATTCTTCCACACCCAATTTAAGCACGCGATATAAGTAGGTAAACGCCGAGGCCCGATAGTTAGCAAAACAATGCACTAGCGTTTTTCGATCCTGTCTCGCATCCATCACAGCAAAGAACAACTTCAAGTCCGCATCTGTCGGATGTTTCCAATCCACAGGTATTTGCACATAGTTGATTTGTTGGGAGGTAATCAGAAAACCTTCTTCACTATTACGATCCACATCTGCAGTTGCCAGATTAACAACAAGTTCAACACCCCCGGCTTTAAGATCATCAATATCTGCAGGCGTTACTTGACCACTCGTTAGCAATGTCTGATCAATCCGGTGGTAGTTGTAGATAGCATCAATTCCGCCAGTCTCCCCGGAGACAGAGGTAACCATTGTTAATAGTAGTATCGCTAACAAAACCTTCATAATATTTCCTCGCCTGGAATTACTGTCGACCTATCCAAAGCGTAATCGCCTCTGAGTACTTTTTGCCAGACTTATCGAAAATCACTGAGCCTGCAAAGTGTTTCTTGCCCTCAACAGCAATCGGCCAGGCCATCACCATCAATGTTTCCCCCGCCTTCGGACGCTCATAAATTCTGGCAGTGATGCGCCCCAGCATACCTGTTCTTATACCTTCTGCCATGTAAGCGAATTGGCCTGGGCAATCCATCGCTGTCCAGAGGTATTCAGGCTTTATCAAGCCATCATCCATATCCCAGTCAGCACTTGTTGGCCAGATTGCAGCAACGCCACCTTTGATGGGCGCGGCAAAAACCCGCATACCCCATTCATGTTCGGCACCGCAACAAAAACAAATAGGGTGAAAGCCTTTTCTACCGGGAATTAACTCATTGATATTCTCGGTAAAAGAAAATGATTTATCCGCCGCGGCTTCGACCTCTGACCAATCAGGCATTTGAGGGACGTCCAGCGTCAAATTTGCTGGTTTGACCTCGGCGATCAACACATCGCCATCCATAATCCTGGCACTACCATCCTCATACTTAATAGCCTGTAAGCCCTTATCCAGAGGAATTGGTGAGCGCAAGGTAACCTCCACATTACCCTCCCCGCTTGCATCGATCACTCTTGAGAAGATGCCGCCAACGTAACCGCCGTTACCGGATTGTGGTGGACCGCGAAAGCACGCTTCAATCACAATGTCTGGTTGGTCAATCTGGTTTGTATTAGAAGCAGAATTAGAATCGCTGGTTGGCATAGACTTGTTTACCGAAAAAATTAAAGCCGAGAGGCTACCACAAACACTGAACAATTTTTCAACCGACGTAAGGCAACACAAAATCGAAAAGATTCTCTATACTGCACTTTTTAATTGGGACAGGCTCAGACAATGAGAAAAATAATCGTCGGGTTAATGCTTTTCGTTTTCGCTTCAGCTAGCCACGCTAATGACGCAGAAAAACTAAAATCAGAAGTACGTCAACTGTGCGAAAAAACCAAAGCCTGCACCCTGGCTGAGATGCGAAAATCTTTACCTGAAAATATGCAAGCCATGGCAGAAGGTATGATCGAAGGCGTATGCGCTAGCGTTGAACAAAACTACAATGATGTTTATGTTGCTAACAGCCAGGCGATCTATCGGGACGCTGTCGCCTGTGTCTCCAGCATGAGCAATCTTAGCTGCGAGGCATTAATGAATGGCGAACAAACTGCTGCCTGCGAGCAATACAACGAGACTGCAAGGAACTATTCAAACCAATAGTTACTACGCCAAATTGCCAGCATGAAAGGCAATATGCTCACCAATAAAGCTGGTAATAAAGAAATAAGAGTGGTCGTAGCCAGCCTGCATTCTTAAATCAATGGGATAGCTGGCAGCGGCTGCCGCCTCACTCAATAGACCCGGCTTTAACTGTGCCTCAAGGAAATCGTCTGCATCCCCTTGATCAACCAGAATCGGTACTTGCTGGCTAGCCTGACTAATTAGCTGACAAGCATCATAGGCTTTCCAGCTTTCACGATTCTCGCCAAGATAATTACCAAGGGCTTTTTCACCCCAGGGGCAATTCATGGGTGAAACAATCGGCGCAAAGGCTGAGATAGATTGGAACTTGTCCGGGTTTTTCAAGCCAATGGTAAGTGCACCGTGGCCCCCCATCGAATGACCAGAGATAGCGCAGCGACTTATGTCCACAGGAAAATGGACTGGCAGTAACGACAGCAGTTCTCCCACCACATAATCGTACATCCTATAGTGAGTAGACCAGGGCGCTTGTGTGGCATTTACATAAAAGCCTGCCCCCAGACCAAAATCCCAGGCTTGATCAGGGTCATCTGGCACATCAGCACCACGAGGACTGGTATCAGGACAGACTATCGCTATCCCATGTTGCGCCGCATAAGCCTGGGCACCCGCTTTGGTAACAAAATTCTGATCCGTACAGGTTAGGCCGGACAACCAGAGTAAGACGGGTACAGTTGCACCCTTCGCAGCCTCCGCAGGCAAAAATACTGAAAAATGCATTTCACATCCCAATACACTGGACTGGTGCTTATATTGAAGCTGCTGACCTTCAAAGCACTTGTTGGCGGAAATCTGTTGCACTGACTACTCCCAAACAAATGTTGCCAAATATAACCCAGCACTAGCAAATTGTTCACCTTCTTGCGCTACAGTGTGAAGCTATTATTCAAATACCTTATAACCCAGGCACATTTGTACTTGTATCTACACTTGCTTCTACAATCCTGTTTTACTCTTTAAATCAACACTAACAAAAACAGCGAGAGGGATTATGGATCTGCATTTAAAAGGTAAACGCGTCATTGTCACCGGCGGCAGCAAAGGGATTGGTAAAGCGATCGCGGCATCATTTTTACAAGAAGGTGCTGAGGTAACTATTTGTGCCCGGGATGCTGGAACCCTTGAAGCGACAGCCAATGAACTCAAGCAATTAGGCAATGTCCATTTTCAAACGGCTGATTTGAGTGACAGCGAGGCTGCAGCAAATTTTGTGAATTGGGCCAGTGACCAGATGGGTGGCCTGGACATCCTTGTCTCCAATGTCAGCGCAATGAGCACTGATTTCAGAGAATGTGTTGAAATTGACATTATTGGTGTGCAGGCATTGCTCCGGGCTGGCCTCAAACGCATGGAAGATCACAGTGACTGTAATATCATCTGCATCTCTTCACGGGCCGCAGCAATTGGCATTCCATTTATGCAGTCCTACGCCGCTGTTAAAGCTGCAACCATCAGCATGGTTAAGTCGTTAGCTCTGGAAGTTGCCAGGCGCGGCATTCGCGTTAATGCGGTTTCCCCAGGGGATATTGAATTCCCAGGTGGTTCATGGGAACGTAACAAGACGGAAAATCCCAAACTCTACAATGCTGTACTAAAAGAAAACGCCTTTCGTAGACTTGGTAAACCAGAGGAGATCGGCGATGTCGTGGCCTTCATTGCCAGTGATCGTTCTAGTTTCGTTTCTGGTGCCAACATCCTTGTCGATGGTGCAGCTACCCGATCAATTCAGATTTAGCGAAGGGTTTTATCATGCCAAAGCTCTGGAATGAGACAGCGGAAAAGCTCACACGAAGTGAGCTACAGAAGATTCAATTTGAAAAGCTTACGACCTTAGTAAACCGCGTCTATGATCAGAGCCCCTACTATCGTCAAAAACTTGATGCAGCGAAGGTAAATCCCAGCAGCTTAAAAAGCCTTGCCCACTACCAGGATTTTCCATTTTTCGATAAAGATGAGGAACGTCGTAGTC